>JAJNBO010000523.1 GCA_021156245.1 Ramlibacter sp.
CCAGGGCGAGATCCTCGTCAAGTCGCCGGGCTTGCTGAAGGAGTACTACAAGAACCCGGAGGCCACGGCCGAAGTGAAGGACCAGGACGGCTGGTACCACACGGGCGACGCCGGCTTCCTGGACGCGCAAGGCCACCTGAAGATCATCGACCGCGCCAAGGACGTCGGGCGGCTGGCCGACGGCTCGATGTTCGCGCCCAAGTACATCGAGAACAAGCTCAAGTTCTTCCCGCACATCAAGGAAGCCGTCGCCATGGGTGACCGGCGCGACATGGTGTGCGTGATGGTCAACATCGACTTCGACGCGGTGGGCAACTGGGCCGAGCGGCGCAACCTGCCGTACGCCGGCTACACCGACCTGGCGCAGAAGCCCGAGGTCTACCAATTGATCAAGGAGTGCGTCGAGAAGGTGAACGCCGACCTCGCCGCCGACGAGAAGCTGGCCGGCAGCCAGATCCATCGCTTCCTCGTGCTGCACAAGGAACTGGACGCCGACGACGGCGAGCTGACGCGCACCAACAAGGTCCGCCGCGGCTACATCGCCGAGAAGTACGACGTTCTGGTGAGCGCGCTTTATGGCGGCAAGGCGGAGCAATACATCGAGACGCAGGTGAAGTTCGAGGACGGCCGCACCGGCAGCGTGTCCGCCACGCTGAAGATCATGGACGCGCGCACCTACCCGCCGATGAAGGCCGCAGCATGAAGATCGTGGACGACCCCGGCGTGACCACCGCGTTGCAAGAGGACGGTTCGGAGCCGCGCCGCAAGTTCGGCGACGTGATCCTGGACGTGCAGAACATCTCGCTGGCGTTCGGTGGCGTGAAGGCGCTGACCGACATCTCCTTCGACGTGCGCGAGCACGAGGTGCGCGCCATCATCGGCCCCAACGGCGCGGGCAAGAGCTCCATGCTGAACTGCATCAACGGCGTCTACCAGCCGCAGCAGGGCACCATCACGTTCCGCGGCCAGCGCTTCAACCACATGAAGAGCCGCCAGGTGGCGGAGATGGGCATCGCGCGCACCTTCCAGAACCTCGCGCTGTTCAAGGGCATGAGCGTGCTCGACAACATCATGACGGGCCGCAACCTGCGCATCAAGAGCAACCTGCTGCTGCAGGCGCTGCGCATCGGCCCCGCGGAGCGCGAGGAGATCCGGCATCGCGAGTACGTCGAGAAGATCATCGACTTCCTCGAGATCCAGGCCTTCCGCAAGACCCCGGTCGGCCAGCTGCCCTACGGCCTGCAGAAGCGCGTGGACCTGGGGCGCGCGCTCGCGATGGAGCCGCAGGTGCTGCTGCTCGACGAGCCCATGGCCGGCATGAACATGGAGGAGAAGCAGGACATGTGCCGCTTCATCCTGGACGTGAACGACGAGTTCGGCACCACGGTCGTCCTGATCGAGCACGACATGGGCGTGGTGATGGACATCTCGGACCGCATCGTGGTGCTGGACTACGGCAAGAAGATCGGCGACGGCGCGCCGGATGAAGTACGCAACAACCCGGACGTGATCCGGGCCTACCTCGGAACGAGCCACTGACATGGGATTCTTCCTCGAAACCCTTCTCGGCGGCCTGATGGCCGGCATGCTGTATTCGCTGGTGGCGCTCGGCTTCGTGCTGATCTTCAAGGCGTCCGGCGTCTTCAACTTCGCGCAGGGCGCGATGGTGCTGTTCGCGGCGCTCGCCATGGCGCGCTTTTCCGAATGGATCCCGCAGTGGACGGGCATCGCCAGCCCGGTCTTCGCCAACGTCGTCGCCTTCCTCATCGCGGGCGTGCTGATGTTCGTGGTGGCCGGGGTCGTGGAATTCCTGGTGCTGCGCCGCCTGGTCAACCAGGAAGGCGCCACGCTGCTGATGGCCACCCTGGGCATCACCTACTTTCTCGAAGGCCTGGGCCAGACGCTGTTCGGCAGCAGCATCTACAAGATCGACGTCGGCATGCCGAAGGATCCGGTGATCGCGTTCGAGAAGATCTTCGAAGGCGGCATCCTGATCAACCAGGAAGACCTGATCGCGGCGCTCATCGCCGCCGCGCTGGTGGCTTTGCTGTCCGTGTTCTTCCAGAAGACCTCGACAGGGCGCGCCTTGCGCGCGGTGGCCGACGATCACCAGGCAGCGCAGTCCATCGGCATCCCGCTGGCGCGTATCTGGGTGATCGTGTGGTGCGTCGCCGGCATCGTGGCGCTGGTGGCGGGGATGATCTGGGGCAGCAAGCTGGGCGTGCAGTTCTCGCTGGCCACCGTCGCATTGCGCGCGCTGCCGGTGGTGATCCTCGGCGGGCTCACCTCCGTGCCCGGCGCGATCATCGGCGGGCTGATCATCGGCGTCGGTGAAAAGCTGTCCGAGGTCTACCTCGGGCCGCTGGTGGGCGGCGGCATCGAGATCTGGTTCGCCTACGTGCTTGCGCTGGGCTTCCTGCTGATTCGGCCGCAAGGGCTGTTCGGCGAAAAAATCATCGACCGGGTCTGAACATGCTTTACCGCGAAAACGGCCAGTTCAAGACCAGCTACCGCGCCGACCAGGCGGTCTTCCCGATCCTGCAGGACCGGTGGGGCGTCGTCGCATTGCTGGCGGTCGCCTTCCTGCTCGTGCCCTC
>JAJNBO010000060.1 GCA_021156245.1 Ramlibacter sp.
TTCCTGGGCCTCGCCACGCTGACCATCCTGGAGCTGGCGCGCCAGTTCATCGTGCGGCGCCATCCCGGGCAGGAGAACTTCAACTTCGAGGGCATCCCCCTCGACGACCCGCACACCTACAAGCTGTTTTCCGACGGCAAGACCGAGGCGGTGTTCCAGTTCGAATCGCGGGGCATGCAGGGCATGCTGCGCGACGCGCGGCCCACGCGCCTGGAAGACCTGATCGCCCTGAACGCGCTGTACCGCCCGGGCCCGATGGACCTGATCCCGAGCTTCGTGGCGCGCAAGCATGGCCGCGAGCCGGTGGAGTACCCGCACCCCGCGGTGGCGGAGATGCTGAGCGAGACCTACGGGATCATGGTCTACCAGGAGCAGGTGATGCAGACCGCGCAGATCCTGGGCGGCTACTCGCTCGGTGGCGCCGACCTGCTGCGTCGCGCCATGGGCAAGAAGAAGGCCGAGGAGATGGCCGTGCACCGGGAGCGCTTCCGCGCCGGTGCCGAGAAGACGCACGGCATCCCGCAGGAGAAGGCGGACGAGGTCTTCGACCTGATGGAGAAGTTCGCGGGCTATGGCTTCAACAAGTCGCATGCCGCCGCGTATTCCCTGCTGGCGTACCACACGGCCTGGCTGAAGGTCCATTTCACGGCGGAGTTCTACTGCGCCAACATGACCATCGAAATGGACAACACCGACAAGCTGAAGGTGTTGTTCGAGGACGCGGTCAAGAATTTCGGCATCACCTTCGAGCCGCCCAACGTGAACCGGGGCACCTACAAGTTCGAGCCGATCTCCAACAAGGAGGTGCGCTACGGACTGGGGGCGATCAAGGGCACCGGCCAGTCGGCGATCGAGGCCATCGTGGCCGCGCGCGAAGCGGGCGGGCCGTTCACCAGCCTGTACGACTTCTGCTGCCGGGTGGACCGTTCGCGCATCAACAAGCGCACGGTGGAAGCCCTCATCAAGGCCGGCGCGTTCGACTCGCTGCAGATGAACCGCGCGGCGCTGGTCGCATCGATCGACCGTGCGTTCGACTTTGCCAACGCGGCGGAAGCCAACGCCAACCAAGGCGGGCTGTTCGACATGGGCGACTCGCACGCGGCCAGCCACGTGGAGCCGGAGCTGGTGGAAGCCATGCCCTGGGGCGTGAAGGAGCGGCTGTCCATGGAGAAGACGGCGATCGGCTTCTACCTGTCGGGCCACCTGTTCGACGAGGTGGAGCGCGAGGTGCGCCGCTTCGCCCGGCGCCGCATCGACGAACTGGTCGACACGCGCGAGCCGCTGCTGCTGGCGGGCATCGTCAACGACCTGCGCATCATCAACGGCCAGCGCGGCAAGCTGGCGCTGTTCAAGCTGGACGACAAGACCGACGTCATCGAGGCCGCGGCGGACGAGGGCGTGTTCAATCCGCACCGCGGCTGGTTCAAGGACGACGAGCTGATCGTCGTCATGGCGAAGCTGCAGCCGGACCGCTTCACCGGCGGCTTCCGCCTGAATGTCAACCAGATCTGGGACCTGGCCACCGCACGCTGCCGCTTCGGGAAATACCTGAAGGTCGCGGTGAACGGGCAGGTGCCCGACATCCAGCGCCTGCTGCGCGACTTCCCAGCCAAGCGGGAGGTGTCGGAGCAGGGTGAGCTGGTGCGAGGGCTGGGCGTGCGCCTCCTGGTCCAGCGGGACGCGGCCCAGGCGGAACTGCAGCTTGGCGAGCAGGCCAAGTTCTATCCCAGCGACGCCGCCCTGGCGAGCTGGATGGCGCAGGCCCACGGCGGGCAGGCACAGATCGTGTACGAGAGCTAAAGCACTCCAGCGACCCCCTGTCGTTACGTCTTTTTGCGGCAACTGACGAGTTGGCCGCGGTTGCGCTGCTGCGCCACCAGAATTCCGTCAGCTCTTCCTTAGGCAAATCACCTGGGGGTGTGTGTGTGGGAAACCCCACAGAAGTGCGCTGTCCTCAACCGTTTGGTCGATCCAGATGCGCGCTCGGCGTCCCGAGGTAGCCGTCGTCTTGAAAGTTGCAAATACTTACAACCATCTCGACCGTCGGTGATCAGCCGGAGTCGATCCCAGGGGACTGAAGTTCAAACGGAAGTGGTACACGGCAATGAAACAGCGTTCGCGTCCCGACTCCTGCCTCCCGCAGGCTGGCGCGGACGCGTGGGCGTTGTCGCCCTTGCAGTCGCGGCGGGATCCGCCTGGCCGCAGGAGCAGCCGGTGCGCGCCCAAGCCCAGGTGCAAAGCCTCGACCGCGCCGCTGCCGAGGAGGAGCGCATGAGGGCCGCAGGGGAGCTTCGGGAAGAGGGCTACCGCGACCGTGTGCTGGACACGCGCGACCCGCCGTCCGCCGCCGCGGATGACAAGCCGGACGCCGGCGGCTTCCGTACCTGGTCCGTGGAAACGCGAGCAGGCGCGGCCCGCACCGACGGCATGGTCCTGCGTTCCGCGACCGAGCTGGGCCAATCCTTCCGCTACCAGCACCAGACGGTCAGCCATGGCGCCTTCCAGATCGAAGCGGACTGGCGGCACGGTCCGGATTCCCCGGAATTCGCCGTCGGCAGCGTCTCCCCGGCCGGCCGGCGCAACAGCGCGCGCTGGACGCTGCGGAACTTCGGCTTTCCGCTGGACGCCCGCACGCTGGCCGATACGGCCGTGGGTGACATCTACAGCGAGGTCACGCAGGTTCTCGGCCGCACCTACCGGCTCTCCCTCGGCAGCAGCGTCGTGCGCGGCGCGAGCACGCGGATCGCGGGCGAGGGCTACGAAGTCCGTGCCGGGACGGGCCTGCGGGGAGCGCTGGCCGGATCGCCCTATGCCGGGTTCGAGCGCACGCGCGGCAGCCTCTCCTGGGCGGGCGGCAGCGTGCAGGTGTCTGACCAGGTCGGCGTGGGCGTCCAGGTCAACCAGGCCAGCGGCATTCCGGCGTTCGGCGGCACTTTCCCGCTGGCCACCGGCAACGAGGACGTCACCAGCATCGCCGCCGGCGTGTCGTACACGTCGCCGGGCAGCGCGTCCGCACCGACGGCGCGCCTCGTCTACTTGCGCAGCCAGGCCGGGGCGCCCGGCCTGCCGCTGCAAGCCCAGGGCGGTTTCGTGGAGGGAAGCCTCCGCACCGGGGTGTACGGGCATGAAGCCGGCGCCTACGCCACCGACGCCAACCTGAGATTCGGCGACTACGCGCTGGGTAGCGCGAATCAGCATGGCGCTTACTGGCGCACCAACACTTCCGGGGCGCACCATTCCTGGTCCGCGGGAGTCGACTACGACGATCAGGGGGCGGATGCCCTGAACGCCGGCGCCGCCTCCCGCCGCGTCGGCGTCACTGGCAGCGCGCAGTACCGGTTCAGCCGGTGGGACACGGTGGGGGCCTATGCCAACGTCGGTTTCGCGCGCTACGACGGCAGTGCAGCGGGGTTCGTCGGCACGCAACGCAGCCTGAGCGGCAACGTGTTCTACCAGACGCGGTTCGGCAGCTGGATGCCTTCGCGTTTCCGCGTGAGCGTCTACCGTAACGAGCACCTGGTGGCCGACGACCTGCCTGCCACCGGCGAAGAGCTCGCCTGGGAGCAGGAATGGCTGCAGGGCGCGACCGACGACCTGCAGCGGCCGGAATTCAACACGATCGTCGCGGTGGCCCGCGACCGCAGCGCGGGGCGTACCGAGATCCAGCCGTCGGCGGGAGCCACCTTCCGCGTGTGGCCGCAGGCCGACTGGCTGCTGGCGGGCACGATCCGCTACACCGCCCGCGACAGCAACCTGTACAGCAGCCGCGGACTGTCCGGCACGCTCACGACCGAGAAGCCGTTGGCGGACGGCTGGCGCGTGGGCGCTGCCGTGAGCCTGAACCAGGCGGTCGTCCGCATCCCGGTGGGAGGCCTCGCGGAGCCCGAGGTGGTGCGCGGCAACGACCGCTCGGTGTCCGTCTACGTGCGCTGGGAAGGCGCCGCCGGCAGCACCCCGCAGGGCGTCGGCGTCCGCGAAGCCGGCAGCGCCGGCGCCGGCAGCGTCGGCGGCATCGTGTTCCTGGATGCCGACCAGGACGGCCGGCAGTCCCTCCATGAACTGGGTGCGGCCGGCGTCGAGGTGATCCTCGACCGCCGCTTCCGCACCGTCACCGACCGGTTCGGCCGGTTCGATTTCCCGCTGGTCGCCACGGGCCGGCACCAGCTGACGCTCACACCCGAAACCGTGCCGCTCCCCTGGGGCGTGTCACGGTCGCAGGACGTGCGCGTGGAAGTACCCCTGCGCGGCGAGGCGTTCGTACGCATCCCGGTCGTGCGGACAGGGGACTAAGCAGTACTCCCCGCACGCGTAGTCACATTCACCTAAGCATTAACTGAGAGGACGTAACCATGAAGAGACTTTCGAACTACCGCCTGGCCGCCGTTGCTTGCGCACTGGCCCTGGCTGCCACGGGCGCCGTCGCCGAACAAACGGTCGGCGTGCAGGACGGCGCATCCACCACGGACGCCGTCGCGACCGCGCGGGTGAACGTGCGCGTGCTCGTGCCGAAGATCGTGATCCTGCGCGTCGGCGACGCCGCGAACACGGTGCCGCAGATCGACTTCACCTACGGCATCACGGGTTTCGCGGCTCCCCAGGCCAGCGCTTCCTACACGGGCGCCATTCCCCCGGTCCTCGCCAGCACGACCACCGGTACGCTGGGCGCGTCCAACGCAGGTGTCGTGGTCGTGGGCGCGTGGACGAACATGGCAGGCACCACGCTGACTTGCGCGCTGGGCGCCCTCGGCGGCTCGAGCGCTTTCTTCGCCGGCCCGACCACCGGCGGCGTTCCGGGCACAGCGGGCATCACGTGGGCCGTCGGTGGCGCCACCCCGCTGCCGCACCCGGGCACCAACAACAACCTGACCGACTGCAACGGCACCAACAGCAACACGCTCACGGCGCGCACCGCGTACAACGGAACGTACACTTATGCGTCGAACCTGGTGGCGACCGACCTGAACCCGGGCACCTACGGCCTGACCGTGACCTACACCGCCACCGCGCCCTGACAGGAAACCGCTTGCCTTGAACGTCGCCACCCGCCTCGTGCGCCGGCTTGCCTGCCGGCGACTGCGCCCGCTCGTCCAGGGGCTGGCGGCCGCGGCGGTGCTGTGCGCATCTGCGCCCGCGGGGTCCGTGGTCACCACCGCGTGCTGCCACACGGGCGCCCGGGATGTCATCCTGCGGGTCGGCACCGCGACCGCCGGGACGATCGACGTGGTGCGTTTCGACGTGGGAGGCGGCACCACGGGCAACTCGCAGGCGGCCGCCCCCAACCCGCATGGCAACGGCGTGCCGGTGGCCGCGGCCACCGGGGCGGTGCCCGTGTACCTCCGCGTGCGGGCGCCTGCCAGCGTCCTGCCCCAGCAGATCACGGTCACGGTGTCTTCGCCTCCCAACCTGACCTGCGCGGCGGGTTGCGGAGCCGCGACCATCCCGTTCTCGCAAATCAGCTGGACGGTGACGAACCCGGCAGCCGGCGACTTTGTCGACGGCATGCTCGGCGGCACCTCCACCATCCTGGGGCCGGTCAACTTCACCGGCTTCGTCTTCGGATTCGTCGGAGGCACCTACCAGGTGGACAACAATCTGAGCTTCTCGTTCGCGAACACCACGCCCTATGCGGCGGGCCGCTACACGGGGCGGGTGACGTATACCGTGACGCTGCCATGAGGGTGCTGCGCACTTTCGCCGTCGCGGCCGTGATGACCGCGCCCATTGCGGCTGCGGCCCTCACCGCGCGCCTGGACGACTCGCTGTCGCCCCGGGCCCAGGTGGTCGCGCCGCAGGTGGTCTCGGAACACGGGCGTCCGCTGGACGACATGCTGGCGGAGGCAGCGCCCCAGTTCGGCATCTCGAAGTTCGGGCGCGTGGAGTACCGTCTCGCGACCGCGCCGTACCTGGGCAAGCGGGCGCGCATCTACTACGTCGTTCCAACGTCGACGACCGGGCTGCGGTCGCCCGGCGGGCTGCGCATGACGTGGCGCGGCAACGGCATTTTCGCGGACGGGAGTGCGCGCGGCGGCGAGCGCAGGCTGGTCTGGAGCGGCGTGGTCCGCGACCCGGTGATGCGGGAATCCCTGGACCTGACCATGGAAGTGAAGCTGAGCGAACTGATGCCGCGCGCCCGGGGCGGCGTTTCGGTGGAATCGTATTTCGAGATCGAGGTGGCGCCATGATGGCGAGGACTCTTCGTCGGGCCGCGGCGCTCTTGCTGCTGCTGCCCTCCTGGGCCGCGGCCGGCCCGTTCGAACTGGGCGTCGCGCCTTCGCGCTTCGAGCTGGCTGCCAAGGCCGGCACGCGCGTGGGCCAGTCGCTGACCCTGCAGAACGTGAGTGACCAGTCCACCGACATCGCGGTGCGCACGCTGGATTGGGACATGACGCCCACTGGGGGCATCACTTACCGGGAAGAACTGGCGCCGGGCAGCTGTCGCCCCTGGGTGGCGCTGGAGCGCCGCCGCCTGACCCTCGGCGCGCGCGCCCGCGGCAGCTACCGGTTCCAGGTCGACGTTCCGCCGGATGCGCCCCGGGGCGAGTGCCGGTTCATGATCGCCCTGGAGGGGGCGGAGCCCGCGACGACGAGCCGGCTCGGCTCCGGCGGAGCGGCGGTCAACCTTCCGGTGAGCGGCCGCATCGCGATCGCCGTGTACATCGCGGTGAACGGGGCGCAGCCCCGGCTGGAGGTCCAGAACCTGTCGACGCAGTCGGTCAACGGCCGGCGGCTCCCGACGGTCACCGTCACGAACACGGGCGATGCGCACGGGCGCCTCGATGGCGCGCTGGACGCGACGGATGCGCGCGGACAGAAGTTCGAGCTGGTGCCGGACGCGTCGCCGCTGCTGGCGGGCCAGACGCGGACGCTGGCTTTCACCGCGCGCACGAACGTGCCGAACCAGAAGCTGGAAGAACCGGCGTTCCCGATCAAGGCAAGTGGCCGGCTGGACTGGGAGAACGGAAGCTTCAAGCTGGAGGCCGAGTTCCAGTGAGCCAGGCACGCCGACCCGCACGCAGCAGCGTCGTTGCCTGGCTGGCGGGCGCCGCGTTCGTCGCGGTGCTTCCGCCGGCGCGGGCCGACCAGGACACCGCCACGGGCAACGGTGGCACCAGGACAGCGACGGTCGAACTCGATTTCCAGGTGAACATCTACAAGTTCGTCCTGTTGCGCGTCGGCTCCGCCGACGGCACGACGACGGGTGTCGACTTCCGCGTGGGCATTACGCCGGACCTCGTGGCGGGCAATTCGCAGAGCTACACCGGCGCCATTCCCGGGCTGACCACGCGTGCGAGCACCACCAACCCGGTGTCGTCCGCGGGGGCGGTGACCGTACAGATGTTCAGCAACGTCGCGGGCACCCAGGTCACCTGCTCCCTCGCCGCGCTCGCCGGGGCGACCGCGTTCGCGGTCGGCGGCACGACGGCGGCCGGGGTGCCCGGGCGCAACAACATCCTCGTGGCCGCCGCCGGCGTTGTCCACCCCGGGGCCAATCTCGGCAGCTGCACCGGCGCGGTCTCGGCGGCCGTCACGGCGCTGTCGACCCTGAGCGGCACGTACACCTACTCCACCAACTACACCCCCGGCGCGCTGGCGGCGGGCACCTACGGCAACGTCGTCACTTACACGCTGACCGCGCCTTGACCGCAGGCGGCGGCTACTGCGCCGCCGCAGCGTCGAACTTCATGCCGGAACTGCGCCACTCCGGGAAGCCGCCGCGGAACCAGTACACCTTGCGGTAGCCAGCCTTTACCGCGGCCTGCGACGCCTTGAAGCTTTTCCAGCACTCGGGGCCGTTGCATGCGAAGACCAGTTCCGCGTTGCGGTCGGCGCCGAGGCGTCCGACGTCGAACTGGTCGAGCGCCGCATCGAAGTCCGCGTCCTTGGCGCTCTTCTCGTGGTACGGCACGAGGATCGCGCCGGGCACCTGGCCCGCCTTGAATTCGACCTCGGTACGCGTGTCCACGTAGGTTGCGCCCGCCTGCAGCAGCTGCGCCACCTTGGGCGCGTCCACCACGGTTGCGCCCGGCAACGCGCGCGGCGTGAAGTAGCCGAGCGTGGCGACGTACTTGAAGTCCTCCGCCGCGTGGGCGACGGCTCGCGCGTTCTCGGCACGCAACAAGTCGGCGAACGGCTGCGAGTCGTTCAAGGCATCGCGCAGCGCGTCCGCGCTGGTGCGAGAGCCCTTCTTGATGGCTACGCTGAGGCCCGGAACCGGCTTGGACTGCATGACTGCGGTGACCGGCTCGCCCGAGGCCACCCAGCGGTCGAACACGGCCTTCTCCACGGCGACCACGTCGCAGCGGCGCACGTGCAGGCAGGGCAGCAGCGCGTCCTGGTAGCGCGTCTCGTACACCGACGAGAAGTGCCGCTTGATGCTGGTGTTGGCGGCGTTCACTTCGCCGCGCACCAGGTAGGTCACCACGCTGTCCTGCAGCGGAAGGCCGAGGCGCTTGCCCTGCGCGCGCGCGAGGTCGGGGATGCCGGCGTCGCGCAACGTCACCAGCACGGCCTGAACAGGCCGGCCCACGCCCACCACCGGGACATACCCATAGCGGACGGCGCTGCCCACCACGTGCGCCGGGCCGACGAAGACGTCGTGCACGCCCGCGCGGGTGGAGCCCAGGTCGGCGGTGGCATCGGTGGACAAGGCCACGTTCACGCCGCTGCCCGCCTGCTTGCGCAGCGCCTGCTCCACTGCGGAGCGCCAGGCCGTGTACAGGGCGTAGCGGGATTGCTCGCTGCTGTCCCCGGGGTTGACGAGGACACGCAAGGTGCCGGGTGGCGCGGCGGCCGGCGAGGGCGCAGCGATCGACGGGCCCGCAAGTCCGGCCAGGAGCACAGCGGTGCTGGCGATGACGGTGGATGGCTTCATGCTGCTTCCTGTTGAATGGGTGAGGTGAGGGTGTAGCGGCCGCGCACCTGCGCAAGCTGCGGCCGCTGCGCGCTCCCGGCCGCGGGCGGCTCGTGGCGATGCATGGTGGTGAGGTTGTTCCACACGAGGAGGTCGCCGGCCTGCCAGGCGTGGTGCAGGGTGACCGCGGGCGCGGTGGCATAGCTCCACACGATGTTCAGCAGGCGCTCGGATTCGTCCGGCGCCAGCCCGGCGAACCAGCTGTAGCGGCGGCTGCCCAGGAACAGCGTGGGCTCCCCCGTTTCGGGCTGCACGATCACCACCGGGTGGACGCTGCCGGTCACCTGCACCGGGCCATCGTTGGCCACGTGGCGAAAGGCGATGGGTTCCGCCATCGCGAGCCGGCCTGCATGTCGCATTGCCAGCCTGCGCAGGCGTGATCCGAGTTCAGCCGGCATCGACCGCAGCGCCGCGGGGAGGCTGGCGAACCAGACGCCCGGAGACGCAGGTTGCCCGGGCGCATGCATCACTTGCGCAAAGGACGGCTGGTCCAGGTGCGCTCCCGTGGCGTGCCATTCCGCGCCCGCCGCGGCGTTCGCCGTGGACTCGAGCTCACCGAGGCGGGCGGCGAAGCGCTCGAACGCGTCGCCGGTCAGTTGCTGGCCACGCAGCAGCACCACGTGGTGACGCTTCCAGACCGCGTACAGCC
>JAJNBO010000524.1 GCA_021156245.1 Ramlibacter sp.
GCAGAACGCGCGCCTCGTGCACAACGCCGAGGAGTACTACCGCACGATGTTCCGCGGCCGGGTGTCATCCTGGAACCTGCGAGACAGTCACATGGTGGAGACCCTGCAGGCGCTGGACCGGCATCTGGGCACGGGCTCCACGCCGCCGCGCATCGCCGTGTGGGCCCACAACTCGCACCTGGGCGACGCATCGGCCACCGAAATGGGCGACCTCGGCGAATGGAACGTGGGCCAGTTGATGCGCGACCGCTATGCGAACGACGCCGCGCTCATCGGCTTCAGCACCCACCGCGGCTGGGTAACGGCCGCTTCGGAGTGGGATGACCCGCCGCATCGCAAGCGAGTTCGCGAGGGGCTGCCCGGCAGCTGGGAAGACGTCTTCCACCAGATGGGCGTGCAGCGCTTCATGCTGCCATTGCGTGACAACGAAGCGCTGAAATCGATGATCGCGCAGCCCAGGCGCCTGCAGCGTGCCATCGGCGTGATCTACCGGCCGGAAACGGAGCGGCAGAGCCATTACTTCTTCACGCGGCTGGCGGAGCAGTTCGATGCGGTAATCCACATCGACCAGACCCACGCCCTGGAACCGCTGGACAAGGGCCCAGTCTGGCACACCGGCGAGGCGCCGGAAACTTATCCCTCAGCCCTGTAGTGCGTGCCGCGGTCGTTCGGACCGCCGGGCGAGCCGCGCAAGCAGCACGAGTGCGACGACCGCGAAGACTGCGAACCAGATGAACGACCAGTTGGCCAGCGACCCGCCCAGGAAGGTCCAGTCGATCTTGGTGCAGTCGCCGCTGCCTTTGAAGATCATGGGGATGACGCGCTGCAGCGGGAAGGTTTCGATCATCCCGTAGAAATCGCGGCCGCAGGACGAGATCTCGGGCGGATACCACTGCAGGAAGCTCTGGCGCCCGGCCACGAAGGCGCCGAATCCTGCGAACAGCAGCATGAGGAAACTGCCCGCGAGCAACACGGCGCGATGGCCGGACAGCGCCGTGAGCCCCGCCGCCAGGACCACCATTACCAACGCATAGCGCTGCACGATGCACATTGGGCATGGGTCCAGCCCCACGACGTGCTGCAGGTACAAACCGAAGGCGAGCATCCCCACGCCGATGGCGGCCACTACGCCCAGAACGCGCCTTGGCGCATTGTCAAACCACTGGATCAAATTCTTCCCCTGACTGGGGCCCCGCCGAGGCGGCGCCCTCCAAAAACACACGGGCCCGGCGCGGTGTTACCACCAGCGTCTCACCCTCTCTGAACCCCATATCTCGATATTGTTGCGCGGGAATCTGCGCCTCGATGATGGAATCCTGGTTGTCCCCGGCAGGTTTGGTGTCGTCGGCGGGAATAAGTTCCAGCCGGGCGATCGGCCCCACCACGATGGCTCGGCTCAATTGGACCACGATGCCGCGTGGCCGGCCGGCGGTGTCCAGCCCTTCGCCGGGTGAATAGCGCCGCACGTCCAGGTCGTGCGGGCGTACATAGGCGAACGCCTTGGCGTTCTGGGCATGGGCGTGTTCCGGCGAGGCGAGCTGCATGCCCTCCAGGTGCACCTCACCCTCGTGGGCGCGGCCGTGGAACAGGTTGACGTCGCCCAGGAAGCCGTAGACGAAGGGGCTGGCCGGATGGTCCCAGACCTCCTGGGGCGAACCCACCTGCTCCACCTTGCCGGCATTCATCAGCACGACCCGGTCGGCCACTTCCAGGGCTTCTTCCTGGTCGTGCGTGACGAAAATGCTCGTGACGTGCAACTCGTCGTGCAGGCGGCGCAGCCAGCGGCGCAGCTCCTTGCGTACCTTGGCATCCAGGGCGCCGAAGGGCTCGTCGAGCAGCAGCACCTTGGGCTCCACCGCGAGCGCCCGCGCCAGCGCGATGCGCTGGCGCTGCCCGCCGGAGAGCTGCGAGGGAAAGCGGTCGGCCAGCCAGTCCAGCTGCACCAGCCCCAGCAGGTCATGCACTTTCTTCTTGATCTGCGCCTCGTCCGGGCGCTGGCCGCGTGGCTTGACGCGCAAGCCGAAGGCCACGTTCTCGAACACCGTCATGTGGCGGAACAGCGCGTAGTGCTGGAAGACGAATCCAACCTGCCGCTCGCGCACGTGCACGTCGGTCGTGTCCTCGCCGGAGAAGAGGATGTTGCCCGCGTCGGCCGTTTCCAGGCCGGCGATGATGCGCAGCAGCGTCGTCTTGCCGCAGCCCGAAGGGCCGAGCAAGGCGACCAGCTCGCCTGAGTCGATGTCCAGCGAGACGTCGCGCAGTGCGTGGAACTCGCCGAATTTCTTGCTGACGTTGCGGATTTCAATGCTCATCGTGCTTCCTTGGCGACCAGCGGCCGCTCTGGCGGCAAGTCCGCCGCCGCTTGCATTTCACGTTCATGCCGCCATTCGACGACGGACTTGATCACCAGCGTCACCAGCGCCAGCAGGGCCAGCAGCGAGGCGACCGAGAACGCGGCGACCGACTGGTATTCGTTGTAGAGGATCTCCACGTGCAGCGGCATGGTGTTGGTCTGGCCGCGGATGTGGCCGGACACCACCGACACCGCGCCGAACTCGCCCATCGCGCGGGCATTGCACAGGATCACGCCG
>JAJNBO010000525.1 GCA_021156245.1 Ramlibacter sp.
CGTTTCCCGACGGCACCAAGCTCGTGACCGTCCACCAGCCCATCGTCTGAACACACAGGAAGAACAACCAACATGATGCTGCCCCGTTCCCTCACCGCACTGCTCTCACTGGCTGCCGCCAGCGCCCACGCCCACCCGGGCCACGGCATCCGGCAGGACGTGCACTGGCATGCCAGCGACGCCTGGGGCTTCCTGGTCGTCGGGGCGCTGGCCGCGGCGGCGATCTGGTACTTCGGGAAGAAGTGAGCATGCCGATTCCCGGCGAGCTGATCACCGACGCCGGCGATCACGTGCTCAACCCCGGCCGCCGCACGCTGACCCTGGTCGTGCAGAACGGCGCCGACCGCCCGATCCAGGTCGGCTCGCACTACCACTTCGCCGAGACCAACGGGGCGCTGAGGTTCGATCGCGAAGCGTCCCGGGGCATGCGGTTGAACATCGCCTCGGGCACCGCCGTTCGCTTCGAGCCCGGCCAGCAACGCACCGTGGAACTGGTCGACTTCGCCGGCGACCGCAAGGTGTACGGCTTTCGCGGCCTCGTGCAGGGGCCCCTCTGATGGCCAGCATCCCTCGCCGCGCGTATGCGGAAATGTTCGGCCCGACCCAGGGCGACCGCGTGCGGCTTGCCGACACCGACCTCGTGATCGAAGTCGAGGACGACTACACGCTGCGCGCCGGCGGCTACGGCGAGGAAGTGAAGTTCGGCGGCGGCAAGACCATTCGCGACGGCATGGCCCAATCGCAGCGCACGAACGCACAGGGCGCGATGGATACGGTGCTGACCAACGCGCTGATCATCGACCACTGGGGCATCGTCAAGGCCGACATCGGCCTGCGGGGCGGCCGCATCGCGGCGATCGGCAAGGCCGGCAACCCGGACACGCAGCCGGGCGTGGACATCGTCATCGGCCCGGGCACGGAGATCATCAGCTGCGAGGGCTCCATCGTCACGGCCGGCGGCATCGACAGCCACATCCATTTCATCTGCCCGCAGCAGATCGAGGAGGCCCTGGCCTCCGGCGTGACGACGATGCTAGGCGGCGGCACGGGCCCGGCCACCGGCACGTTTGCAACGACGTGCACGCCCGGGCCCTGGAACATCGAGCGCATGCTGCAGGCGGCCGACGCGTTCCCGATGAACCTGGGCTTCCTGGGCAAGGGCAACGCCAGCCAGCCGGATGCGTTGCGCGAGCAGGTGGACGCCGGCGTGATCGGCCTGAAGCTGCACGAGGACTGGGGCACCACGCCGTCGGCGATCAGCAACTGCCTGGACGTGGCCGATGCGATGGAAGTGCAGGTCGCCATCCACTCGGACACGCTGAACGAGTCCGGCTTCGTCGAGAACACGATCGCCGCGACCAAGGGCCGCGGGCTCTGCGCCTTCCACACGGAGGGTGCAGGCGGCGGCCACGCGCCCGACATCCTGCGCGTGGTGGGCGAGGCGAATTTCCTGCCTTCGTCCACCAACCCCACCATGCCCTACACCGTCAACACGCTCGACGAACACGTCGACATGCTGATGGTGTGCCACCACCTCGACCCCGGCATCCCCGAGGACCTGGCCTTCGCCGAAAGCCGCATCCGCAAGGAAACGATCGCGGCAGAGGACATCCTGCACGACCTGGGCGCCATCAGCATGATGTCCAGCGATTCGCAGGCCATGGGCCGCGTCGGCGAAGTCATCCTGCGCACCTGGCAGGCGGCGCACAAGATGAAGGTGCAAAGAGGCTGGCTCGCGCCCGGCCCTCACCCCCAACCCCCTTCCCGGCGGGAGAGGGGAGCTTCTGGTCCTGCGGTGCAGGAAAGCAGCAGGAATGACAACTTCCGCGCGAAACGCTACATCGCCAAGTACACGATCAATCCCGCCATCGCGCACGGCATCAGCCACGAGGTCGGCAGCATCGAACCGGGCAAGTGGGCCGACCTGGTGGTCTGGAAGCCCGCCTTCTTCGGCGTCAAGCCGGCGCTGATCCTCAAGGGCGGGCTCATCGCGATGGCCGCGATGGGCGATCCGAATGCGTCGATCCCCACGCCGCAGCCGGTGCACTACCGCCCCATGTTCGGCAGCTTCGGCGGCGCGGTGCACAAGGGCTCGATCACCTTCCTTTCGCAAGCGGGCCTGCAGTCCGGCGTGCACGAACGCTACGGCCTGCGCAAGAACGTGAGCGCGGTGAAGGACGTGCGGCGTGTGCGCAAGCAGCACCTGGTGCACAACGATTACCTGCCGAAAATGGAGATCGACGCGCAGACGTATGCGGTGCGCGCGGACGGCGTGCTGCTCGCGTGCGACCCGGCGACCATCCTGCCGATGGCGCAGAAGTATTTCCTCTTCTAGATGCTCACCGCCTCCAAGCTCCTGCCGCAAGGCCATGGCCTCGCGCCGGTTCTTCTGCAACGCGCCGCCACCATCGAACTCGACTGGGACGTCCGCCAGAAGAGCCGCTTCGATGCCGTCGACTCGCAAGGCCGCGCGCTCGGCGTGTTCCTGCCCCGCGGCACGGTCGTGCGCGGCGGCGACGTGCTGGTGGCGGAGGACGGCTCCATGGTGCGCGTCATCGCCGCGCCGCAGCCCGTGCTCGTGATCACTCCA
>JAJNBO010000526.1 GCA_021156245.1 Ramlibacter sp.
TTGACGTTGACGAAGACGATCTCCACCGCGGCGCAGTCGGGCTCGTAGCGCGCACGCACCTCCGCGATGCCGTCGTACAGCACCTTCAGGCGCGCGGGGAGGTCGCCCCGCGCGAGATGCGTCGTGGTGATGGTGCCGCTGGCCACGTACTGCAGCGTGTGGCCCTGCGCGTCGATCACGCCGAAGCCCGTGGTCTGGAGGCCGGGGTCGATGCCGAGGATGCGCATCAGGGCAACTGCGCGTCGCGCATGCGCGCGGCGATGGTGGAGGCGCGGCTGGCCACATAGCCGGAACCGGGGAGTTTCTCGAAGCGCTTGGGCTGCGGCAGCATCACCGCCAGCCGCGCCGCTTCGTACGGCGTGAGCTTGCCGGCGCCCTTGCGGAAGTAGTGCTGGGCGGCGGCTTCGGCGCCGAACACGCCTTCTCCCCACTCCACGCTGTTCAGGTAGATCTCGAGGATGCGTTCCTTGCTGAGCGCCTGTTCCAGCACGATGGTCAGGACCAGTTCCTGGCCCTTGCGCATCAGGTTGCGTTCGCCCGAGAGCAGCAGGTTCTTGGCGAGCTGCTGCGTGATGGTGGAGCCGCCGATGATCTTGGCCGGCCGGGCCCGCGACGGCGCCAGCATCGCGCGCTTCGCCGCCACCTCCTCCGCCTTGGAGTTGCGGTTCCACGCCTTCTCCAGGGCGTCCCAGTCCACGCCCTCGTGATAGACGAAGTTGCCGTCCTCGGACGCGATCACCGCCCGCTTGAGGTTCTCGGAGATCTGGCCGTACGCCACCCACTGCTGGCGCCAGCGCAGCTTGTCCTTCTGGGTCGCGATGCGCCACGCTTCGGATCGCTGGAACGTCGTCGACTGCGGATCGAGCACCGTCATGGCCGCGATGCGGCCGATGAAGAACAGTTGCAGCGCGATGAAGGCGAACAGCAGCAGCGCGATCCAGCGCGCCAGCGCCTTCACTTCGCCATCTCCGCGCGCAGTTCGGCCAGCACCTGCGCGCTCGGCGGACGCACGCCGCGCCAGATCAGGAAGGCTTCGGCCGCCTGTTCCACCAGCATGCCTAACCCATCGTGGCCAATGGCGCCATGCGCGCGCGCCCATTCCAGGAAGGTTGCAGCGGCGGGGCCGTACATCATGTCGCAGGCGAGCGCGCCGGGCTTCAGCACGCGCGCGTCCACGGGAACCCCGCCGCCGCTCATGCTGCTCGCCGTCGCATTGGCGATCACGTCGAACGTGCCGGTGACCTCGTCCAGCGCCACGGCCTCCAGTGCAACGCCTCCGGCTTGCGCCAGCGTGGCGTGCCGCACGGCCAGCGCCCTGGCGTTTGCGATGGTGCGATTGGCGACCACCACGCGCCGCGGCTTGCGCTCCAGGATGGGGCCGAGCACGCCCGACGCCGCGCCGCCCGCGCCCAGCAGCAGCAGGTCGCAGCCGGCCAGCGGCACGCCGGCGTTGCGCTCGATGTCCACGACGAAGCCGATGCCGTCCGTGTTGTCGCCAACGATGGTGTCGCCCTGGAAGCTGAGGATGTTGCAGGCATCCGCCAGCGCCGCGCGCGCGCTCCGGCGCGTGACCAGCGATGCGGCCTGGAACTTGAACGGCACGGTGATGTTGCAGCCCTTGCCACCTTCGGCGATGAAGCTCCGGACGCCGGCGGCGAAACCATCCAGGGGGATCAGGCGCTTGCCATAGGCGACGGGTTCGCCGGTCAGCGCGGCAAAGCGCGCGTGGATCCACGGCGACTTGCTGTGTTCCACCGGGTTGCCCATGACGCAGTAATGGTCCACGGCCGTTTTCAGCGGTTGGTGAGCTTGGTCTCGAGCGTGTCGTCGCGCGTGAACTTGAAGCGCGACACCACCACGATCTGGTCGGCGCGGCCGCGCATCGCCTGGTTGAAGCGGCCGAATGGCGCGGCAGACCGCGCGATGGCGGCGGCGCGCCGGTCCAGCGTCAGGTTGCCGGACGACTCGACGATCTCGGTGTCGAGCACGCGGCCGTCGTGGTTGACCGTGACGATCATCGTCAGTTCGCCATACAGCTTGCGGCCCGCCGCCTGCGGGAACTGGTTGGTGCCGCGCTCCTCGATCTTGCGCCGCAGCGAGTCGTAGTAGACGGCGTACACCTCCTCGCGGGTGGAGGGGCTGATGTACCGCTTCTTGGGCCGCGCGTTTTCCTCGTTGATGCGTTTCTCGATCTCGGCGAGCAGCTTGACCAGCTGCCGGCGCTTGTCCTCCTGCGCGGCGGCGGCCGGATTGGTGTTCACCTGGCGCGGGTCGGCCGGCGGCATGGCCGCGAGCGTGCGCCGGACGTGCGCGAGCATCAGCATCTGCTGCTCCTGCATCGCGTCGATCTTCTTCTGGGCGTCCTCGGCGGCGTCGCCAAGCTGCATCAGCGCGGAGGGGGGCAGCGGGGAGGTGGCGCGGCCTTTCTCGGCTTCGCCGCCGCCGGCGAGGGAGGCCTGGGCGATGGCCTGCGCGCGGTCCGGCTTTTCATTGCTGCGGGCGTTGACCAGCACCACCTCGAGCGGCGTGTCCTGGAAGACGCGGTTGAATCCCTCGGGGTCGACGATGCGCACCGTCAGCACCGCGGCG
>JAJNBO010000527.1 GCA_021156245.1 Ramlibacter sp.
CTTGATTTCCTTGATCTCGATGACCGTCTGCTTGGCCTTCGCCTCCGCCGCCTTCTTCTGCTCCTGGTACTTGAACTTGCCGTAGTCCATCAGCCGGCAAACCGGCGGATTGGCAGTGGCGGCAATTTCAACCAGATCGACGTCTGCCTCGCCCGCCATGCGCAGGGCCTCGGACAGGCTCACGATGCCCAGGGGCTCGTTGTTCGGCCCGGAGAGGCGGACTTCCGGGGCCATGATCTCCCGGTTCAGGCGGTGCTTGCGTTCCTCGCGTTGGCGGCGGTCACGAAAATCAGTAGCGATGGTCCAGATCCTTCAATTCAATAAGGCTACAAAAACTGTAGCAACACCGGCTGTGCGCGCACGGCCTGCAGCTTCCTCCGGTAAGATTCAGCGCTTGCCCGCGATGTCTTCGGCGAGGCGTTCGGAGAACGCTTGCAGGGACATCACGCCGAGGTCCTTGTTGCCCCGGGCCCGCACTGCGACGGCACCAGCCGCCTTCTCCTTGTCGCCGACGACGAGGAGATAGGGCGGCTTTTGCAGGCATTCTGGCCACGGATTCGGCGTAATCCGCCTGCTGGCCGGTGATGTTGAGCACCACGACCTGGGTGGGCGCCAGCCACGCCGGCAGGGCGCCGGCGTGGTGCTCGATCAACATCCCGATGAAGCGTTCCAGGCTGCCGACGATGGCCCGGTGCAGCATGACCGGGTGGGCCCGGCCGCTCGTTTCCGTGACATATTCCGCGCCCAGCCGCTCCGCCGTGTTGAAGTCGATCTGCATCGTGCCGCACTGCCACTGGCGGCCGAGGGCGTCCTTCAGCGTGTATTCGATCTTGGGCCCGTAGAAGGCGCCGTCGCCGGGTGATACGATGAAGTCGACCCCGGAACGGCGCAGCGCCTCCATGCAGGCGTGTTCCGCCTTGTCCCAGAGCTCGTCCGAACCCACCCGGTTCTCGGGCCGGGTGGCCACCTTGTAGAGGATGTCCGTGAAGCCGAAGTCCGCGTAGACCTGCTGCAGCTTCGCCGTGTAGTCGACGCATTCCTGCAGGATCTGGTCCTCCGTGCAGAAGGCGTGGCCGTCGTCCTGGGTGAAGCCGCGCACTCGCATGATCCCGTGCAGCGCGCCCGACGGCTCGTTCCGGTGGCACTGGCCGAATTCGCCGAAGCGCAGCGGCAGGTCGCGGTAGCTGCGCATCTGCGACTTGAAGATCAGCACGTGGCCGGGGCAGTTCATCGGCTTGAGCGCGTACTCGCGCTTCTCCGACTCCGTCGTGAACATGTTCTCGCGGTAGTTCTGCCAGTGGCCCGTCTTCTCCCACAAGCTCTTGTCCAGGATCTGCGGCCCCTTGACCTCCTGGTAGCCCGTGTCCTTGTAGACCTGGCGCATGTACTGCTCCACCGCCTGCCAGATGGCCCAGCCCTTGGGGTGCCAGAACACCACGCCCGGCGCCACGTCGTCGATGTGGAACAGGTCCAGCTCGCGCCCGAGCTTGCGGTGGTCGCGCTTTTCGGCCTCTTCCAGCATGGTCAAGTACTGCTGGAGCTCCTCCTTGGTGGCCCAGGCGGTGCCATAGACGCGCTGCAGCATCTCATTGCGATGGTCGCCCCGCCAATAGGCGCCGGCCACCTTCATCAGCTTGAAGTGCTTGAGCTTGCCCGTGCTGGGCACGTGCGGGCCGCGGCACAGGTCCTCGAAGCCGCCTTCCGCATACAGCGACACGTCCTCGCCCGCGGGGATGCTGCCGATGATCTCGGCCTTGTACTTCTCGCCCATCTGCAGGAAGTGCTGCACCGCCTCGTCGCGCGGCAGCACGCGGCGCGTGACGGGCTCGTCTTTTGCCGCGAGTTCCGCCATGCGTTTCTCGATGGCCGCCAGGTCCTCCGGCGTGAAGGGTCGCTTGTACGCGAAGTCGTAGTAGAAGCCGTTCTCGATGACGGGGCCGATGGTGACCTGCGCGTCCGGGAACAGCTCCTTCACCGCATAGGCCAGCAGGTGCGCCGTGGAATGGCGGATGACGTCCAGGCCTTCCGGGTCCTTGGCCGTGACGATGGCGAGCTTCGCGTCGTTGTCGATCCGGTAGCCGGTGTCCACCACCTTGCCATCGACCTTGCCGGCCAGCGCGGCCTTGGCCAGGCCGGCGCCGATGGAAGCGGCCACCTCGGCCACGGTGACGGGAGCGGGGAACTGGCGTTGGGAGCCGTCGGGGAGCGTGATGTTGATCATGGTTTCGGAGGGCTTCGGAAAACAAAAAAGCGCGGGGGCGAGCCGCGCTTTGTGGGGGACGAAGCAACTTCGTGAGTGCGCGCGACTACCCGGCCGCTACGGGGCCGTGGAACCTTCCGGGGTAGTTCGCGGTGTCATAACCATGATGCCTTTCTCGCTCTTGTAGCTGGGTCCTGGGCCGATTCTAACGCTTGGGGACGTAGCCCGTACCCGCGCAGCTTGGGCATTCCGTGATCACCGTCTGCTTCTCCACCTCGAAGGTCTCGGTGATGTTCTCGCTGTCGAAGCGCAGCTGCCCCGTGCCTTCGCAATCCGGGCAGCGCGCTCCATCCAGGTCCCTCAGGTTGAAGACGCCGGTCTTGTCTTCCGTTGACGCACCCATGGCCCCTCCTCGTCCGTCTGGTGGCTCGACTGTAAGAGGGTTGGCCCAAAAAACAAAGCCCGCGGTGTCGCGGGCCTTGCTCAGGACCGGTGCGCCGGATCAAGCCGCCTTCTTGTCCTCGAAGAACTGCTCGTCCTCGGTGGATCCCTTCAGGGCGGCCGTCGAGGCGTTGGCTTCGATGGTGGTCGTCACCGCGTCGAAGTAGCCCGTGCCCACCTCGCGCTGGTGCTTCACGGCGGTGAAGCCCTTGTCAGCGGCGGCGAACTCCTTCTGCTGCAGCTCGACGAAGGCGCTCATGTTGTTGCGGGCGTAGCCGTAGGCCAGCTCGAACATCGAGTAGTTCAGGCTGTGG
>JAJNBO010000528.1 GCA_021156245.1 Ramlibacter sp.
CACGACCAGGCCTTGCGGTGCTTCCAGCACCAGCCGGCGCGTGGCGTCCCAGCCCTCGAGCGCCGGCTTCAGGCGTGCGACCAGCTGGTCGTCGATGACAGGCGACGCGCCCGGGTCTCCCTCCCAACGCAGGAAGAGCACGCTGGCCGCCACCGCTGCCGGTGCGGGAGCCGGTGCGGCCGTCATGCGCGCGGAAGCGGAGCCTGCATGAGGGCTATTCTGCGCGACCGCCCCGTTGGCAGGAAGGCCTATTTCCGCAGCCCCTGCAACTTGGCGAACGCGCCTTGCATGGCGCCGCCGATGGCGGGATTGTTCGGAGCCCGTTGCCCGCGGGCCGCGCCCTCGAAGCGGTTCTCGCGCGCCCCGCCCGGCTTGCCGACCGGGGCGCCGAGCTTCATGGTGAGGCTGATGCGCTTGCGTACCGCGTCCACCTCCAGCACCTTCACCTTGACGATGTCGCCGGTCTTGACGACCTCGCGCGCATCGTTCACGAACTTGTGCGACAGCTGGCTGACGTGCACCAGCCCGTCCTGGTGGACCCCCAGGTCGACGAAGGCGCCGAAGGCGGCCACGTTGCTGACGGTGCCTTCCAGTTCCATGCCGGGCTGCAGGTCCTTGATGTCGTCCACGCCCTCGTTGAAGCGCGCGACCTTGAAATCCGGGCGCGGGTCGCGCCCCGGCTTCTCCAGCTCGCCCAGGATGTCCTTGACGGTGATGACGCCGAACTGATCGTTGGCGAACAGCTCGGGCCGCAGCGTCTTGAGCATGTCGGCGCGGCCCATCAGCTCCTGCACGGGCTTGCCGGCGTGCGCCAGGATCTTCTCGACCACCGGATACGTTTCGGGGTGCACGCCGGTCATGTCCAGCGGGTTCTCGCCGCCGCGGATGCGCAGGAAGCCCGCGCTCTGCTCGAAGGTCTTGGGGCCGAGGCCGCTGACCTGCAACAGCTGCTGCCGGCTGCGGAACGCGCCGTTGGACTCGCGCCACTGCACCACGGCCCGCGCCACGGAGGGCGACAGGCCGGACACGCGCGACAGCAAGGGGGCGCTGGCCGTGTTGAGGTCCACGCCCACGCGGTTGACGCAGTCCTCGACCACCGCCTCCAGCGTGCGCGCCAGCTCGCTCTGGTTGACATCGTGCTGGTACTGGCCGACGCCGATCGACTTGGGGTCGATCTTCACCAGCTCCGCCAGCGGATCCTGCAGGCGGCGCGCGATGCTCGCGGCGCCGCGCAGGCTGACATCGACGTCCGGCATCTCCTGCGACGCGTACTCACTGGCGGAATACACCGAGGCGCCGGCTTCGCTGACCACGATGCGCTGCATCTCCGGCGCGTCCAGCCGCTTCATCAGGTCGGCGGCCAGCTTGTCCGTCTCGCGGCTGGCCGTGCCGTTGCCGATGGCGATGAGGTTCACGCCATGCTTGCGGCACAGTTGGCCCAAAGCATGGAGCGAGCCTTCCCAATCGCGGCGCGGCTCGTGCGGATAGACCGTGGCGGTGTCCACCAGCTTGCCGGTGGCGTCCACCACCGCCACCTTCACGCCGGTGCGGATGCCGGGGTCGAGGCCCATCACCACGCGCGGGCCCGCGGGCGCCGCCAGCAGCAGGTCGCGCAGGTTCTCGGCGAACACCTTGATCGCCACCTTCTCCGCCTCTTCGCGCAGCCGCGAGAACAGGTCGCGTTCGGTGGACAGCGACAGCTTCACGCGCCAGGTCCAGGCCACGCACTTGCGCAGCAGGTCGTCCGCGGGCCGCTTCTGGTGACTCCAACCGAGGTGGAGCGCGATCTTGCCCTCGGCGATGGAGGGCTGGCCGGGCTCGGGTTCCACCGGCAGCACCAGCTTCACCTCGAGGATGTCCTGCGCGCGACCGCGGAACACCGCCAGCGCGCGGTGCGAAGGCACGCGGCCGATCGGCTCGTCGTAGTCGAAGTAGTCCCGGAACTTCGCGACGTCGGGGTTGTTCTCGTCCTTGCCGGCAGCGAGCTTGGACTTCAGCAATCCTTCGGTCCAGAGCCACTCGCGCAGGGCCTGCACCAGCGGCGCGTCCTCGGCCCAGCGCTCCGACAGGATGTCGCGCACGCCGTCCAGGACGGCCGGCACCGTGGTGAAGTCCTCGCCGCCCTCGCCTTTCTCCGCCTTGACGAAGGCTTGCGCTTGCGCGGCGGGGTCGCGCTGCGGGTCGGCCCAGAGCAGGTCGGCCAGCGGCTCGATGCCCGCCTCGCGCGCGATCTGTCCCTTGGTGCGCCGCTTCGGCTTGTACGGCAGGTACAGGTCTTCCAGTTCCTGCTTCGTCGGCGCGGCTTCGACGGAGGCGCGCAGCTCGGGCGTCAATTTGCCCTGCTCCCCGATGCTCTTGAGCACTGCTTCGCGCCGCTCCTCCAGCTCGCGCAGGTAGCCGAGACGCGCTTCCAGTTCGCGCAGGTGCGTGTCGTCGAGGCCGCCGGTGGCCTCCTTGCGGTAACGCGCGATGAACGGGACACTGGCGCCGCCATCCAGCAGCTCGACGGCCGAGCGGACCTGGCTTTCCTGGACGCGGAGTTCGGCGGCGATCTGCCGAAGGATTTTTTGCA
>JAJNBO010000061.1 GCA_021156245.1 Ramlibacter sp.
GGCACTGGTTGATGTCGGCTTCGCCGCGGTCCATCGCCTCGGCGTACCCGGCGCAATCCGGGTAGCCGCAGCGCGTGCACTGGGTCTGGGGCAGGGCGGCGTGCAGTCGCGCCGCCTGCGGGCTCACTTGCGGCGGGCGCGCGCCGGGGCGGTGGTGCGCGCCTTGGAGGGGCTGCGCCGGGCGGCGGCGGCCGTCGCCTTGCGGCCGGTGCTCTTGCGCGGCGGAGTGGCGCCGGTTTCGTTGAACTGCAGGATGAAGTCGCGCACCTGCGGGTACACCACCTCGCGCCAGCGGCGGCCGCTGAAGATCCCGTAGTGGCCCGCGCCCTTCACCTCCAGGTGCTTCTGGCGCGACTTCGGCACGTTGAAGCAGAGCCCGTGGGCCGCTTCGGTCTGGCCGGAGCCGGAGATGTCGTCGAGTTCGCCTTCGACGGTGAAGTGCGCCGTGGTGGTGATGTCCTCCGGGCGCACGCGCTCGAGCTCGCCTTCGGGACTGATCACGTCCCAGGTGCCGTTCACGAGCTGGAACTCCTGGAACACCACGCGGATGGTCTCGAGGTAGTAGTCGGCGTCCATGTCGAGGACCGCGTTGTACTCGTCGTAGAACTTCCTGTGCGCCTCGGCGCTGGCGTCGTCACCCGCGATGAGGTGCTTGAAGTAGTCGTAGTGGCTGGAAAGGTGGCGGTCCGGGTTCATCGCCACGAAGCCGGAGTGCTGCAGGAAGCCCGGATACACGCGGCGGCCGGCGCCCGGGAAGTTGGTCGGCACGCGGTAGATCACGTTCGACTCGAACCACTCGAAGCTCTTGTTCATCGCCAGGTTGTTGACCGCGGTCGGCGACTTGCGCGCGTCGATGGGGCCGCCCATCATGGTCATGGTCAGCGGCGTCTTCTCGCCGCGGGTGGCCATCAGCGACACGGCGGCGAGCACCGGCACGGTCGGCTGGCACACGCTGATCACGTGGCAGTTGCCATACTCGGCCTGCAGGTGGCGGATGAATTCCTGCACGTAGTTGACGTAGTCGTCCAGGTGGAACTCGCCCTGGTCCAGCGGCACCATGCGCGCATTGCGCCAGTCGGTGATGTAGACCTTGTGGTCGCGCAGCATGGTGCGAACCGTGTCGCGGAGAAGCGTGGCGTAGTGGCCGGACAGCGGCGCCACGATCAGCACGGCGGGCTGTCCCATCAAGCGGGTCAGCGTTTCGGGATTGTCCGAGAAGCGCTTGAAGCGCCTCAGCTCGCCGAACGGCTTGTCGATCTCGACGCGCTCGTGGAGCGCCACCTCGACGCCGTCCACGTCGACCGTCTTGATGCCGAACTCCGGCTTCTCGTAGTCCTTGCCGAGGCGGTAGGCGAGGTCGTAGCCGGCGGAGATGCGCTGGGCGAGCGGATGCTGGCCAAAGGGGGAGAGCGGGTTGCTGTAAAGCTTGGAGGCCGCCTGCGCGAAATCGGCGAACGGCTCCATGAGCGAGCGCTGCGCTTCGTAGATCTGGTAGAGCATGTGGCGGATTCCGGGTTGTTGCAGTGCAATATACCAGCGGCAAAGCCGCGCTGCGTCAGGAAAAGCCGCCGATGAGCCGGGCGGTGTCGCCCAGTTGTCAGCCCACCACTTTGGCGATCGATTCCGCCACGTAATCCAGGTTCTTCGTGTTCAGCGCAGCCACGCAAATGCGGCCCGTGTCGATGCCGTACACGCCGAACTCGTCCCGCAGGCGCACCATCTGGTCCTTGGTCAGGCCCGAGTAGCTGAACATGCCGACCTGGTGGGCGATGAAGCCGAAGTCGCCCTTGGCGCCTTTCTCCTTGAGCTTCGCGACCAGCGCCGTGCGCATCTGCTGGATGCGCGAGCGCATGCCGGCCAGCTCCTGCTCCCAGAGCGCCCGCAGTTCCGGCGTGTTCAGGATGGTGGCGGCGATCTGGCCGCCGTGCGTGGGCGGGTTGCTGTAGTTCGTGCGGATCACGATCTTCAGCTGCGACAACACGCGGGAAGCTTCTTCCTTGTCCTGGCACAGGACCGACAGGGCGCCCACGCGCTCGCCGTACAGGCTCAGGCTCTTGGAGAACGACGTCGAGACGAAGAAGTTCTCGCCGGAGGCGATGAACTTCTGCACCGCCATGCCGTCTTCGGCGATGCCTGCGCCGAAGCCCTGGTACGCCATGTCCAGGAAGGCGACCAGCTTGCGGCCCTTGACCGCGGCGACCACCTGGTCCCATTGCGCCGGCGCCAGGTCGTAACCGGTCGGGTTGTGGCAGCAGGCGTGGAGCACCACGACCGTGCCCGCCTCGGCGGTGTTCAGCGCCGTCAGCATGCCGTCGAAGTTGATGCCGCGCTTGCCGGCGTCGTAGTAGGGATAGCTTTCCACCTGGAAGCCGGCGTTGGTGAACAGCGCGCGATGGTTCTCCCAGCTCGGATCGCTGATCAGGACCTTGGCCTTCGGGTTCAACTTGCGCAGGAAGTCCGCGCCGAGCTTCAGGCCGCCCGTGCCCCCGATGGCCTGGACCGTCGCCACGCGACCGCTCTTGACCGGCTCGGAATCGGCCCCAAATACGAGGCTCTTCACCGCGGCGTCGTACGCAGCGATGCCGTCGATGGGGAGGTAGCCGCGCGCCGCGTGGGCCGCCATCATCTTCTCTTCCGCCTTCTGCACGCACTCCAGCAGCGGCAGCTTGCCGTTGTCGTCGTAGTAGACCCCCACGCCGAGGTTCACCTTCTTCGGGTTGGTGTCGGCGACGTACTGCTCGGTCAGGCCCAGGATCGGGTCGCGGGGCGCCATTTCGACGGCGGTGAAGAGAGACATGGGGTTCCTTGGATGCGGTGGCAAGAACGCCCGGCCTGTTGTACGCTGGCCGGCTGACCCGAATTTTAATCGGTCGAACTAGAGACTTACCCGAATGAGCGCAATACCCGAGGCCACGGAGGCCCAGCAAGACGAGAAAAAGGGCGAGTTCGTCACGTTCCCGGATTCCCCGTTCGAGTTGTTCATGCCGTACCCGCCCGCGGGCGACCAGCCGCAGGCCATCGAGAAGCTGGTGGAGGGCGTGCGGGACGGAGAGGTGTTCCAGACCTTGCTGGGCGTCACCGGCTCCGGCAAGACCTTCACCATGGCCAACGTCATCGCCCGCCTGGGGCGGCCCGCCATCGTGTTCGCGCCGAACAAGACGCTGGCGGCGCAGCTGTACTCCGAGTTCCGCGAGTTCTTCCCGAAGAACGCGGTGGAGTACTTCGTCAGCTACTACGACTACTACCAGCCGGAAGCGTACGTCCCGCAGCGCGACCTGTTCATCGAGAAGGACAGCTCGATCAACGAGCACATCGAGCAGATGCGCCTGTCCGCCACCAAGAGCGTGCTGGAGCGGCGGGACACGGTGATCGTGGCGACTGTGAGCGCGATCTACGGCATCGGCGCCCCCGAGGACTACACGCAGATGCGCTTCATCCTGCGGGTGGGCGACAAGATCGGCCAGCGCGACGTGATCGGCCAGCTGATCCGCATGCAGTACAACCGCAACGAGCAGGATTTCGCGCGCGGCACCTTCCGCGTGCGCGGCGACACCATCGACATCTTCCCGGCCGAACACTCGGAGCTGGCGATCCGCATCGAGCTGTTCGACGACGAGGTCGAGACGCTGCAGCTGTTCGACCCGCTCACCGGCCGCATCCGCCAGAAGGTGCCGCGCTTCACGGTCTACCCATCCAGTCACTACGTCACGCCCCGCGAGAAGGTGGTGGGCGCCGTGGAGTCGATCAAGCAGGAGCTCAAGGAGCGCCTGGACTTCTTCGTCAAGGAGGGCAAGCTGGTGGAAGCGCAGCGGCTGGAGCAGCGCACCCGCTTCGACCTCGAGATGCTGGCCGAGCTGGGCCACTGCAAGGGCATCGAGAACTACACGCGCCACCTCTCCGGCGCTCCGCCGGGAGCGCCGCCGTCCACGCTGACGGACTACCTGCCCAAGGACGCGCTGATGTTCCTGGACGAGAGCCACCAGATGATCGGCCAGTTGAACGGCATGTATGCCGGCGACCGTGCGCGCAAGGAAACGCTGGTGGAGTACGGCTTCCGCCTCCCCTCTGCCATGGACAACCGGCCGCTGAAGTTCCAGGAGTTCGAGACGCGCATGCGGCAGGTGGTCTTCGTGTCCGCGACGCCGGCGGACTACGAGAAGACACATGCCGGCCAGGTGGTGGAGCAGCTGGTGCGCCCCACCGGCTTGATCGACCCCGAGATCGAGGTGCGGCCCGCCACCCACCAGGTGGACGACGTGCTGCAGGAGATCCGCATCCGCGTGGAGAAGAACGAACGCGTGCTCATCACGACGCTCACCAAGCGCATGGCGGAGCAGCTCACCGACTACCTCAGCGACAACGGCGTGAAGGTGCGCTACCTGCACAGCGACGTCGACACGGTCGAGCGAGTCGAGATCATCCGCGACCTGCGGCTGGGCCAGTTCGACGTGCTGGTCGGCATCAACCTGCTGCGCGAAGGCCTGGACATTCCCGAGGTGTCGCTGGTGGCGATCCTCGACGCCGACAAGGAAGGTTTCCTGCGGGCGGAGCGGTCCCTGATCCAGACGATCGGGCGGGCTGCGCGCAACCTGAGCGGCCGGGCCATCCTGTATGCCGACAAGATGACCGACTCGATGAAGAAGGCCATCGACGAGACCGAGCGCCGCCGCGCCAAGCAGGTGGCGCACAACCTGGCCCATGGCATTACGCCGCGCAGCATCCAGAAGCAGATCCGCGACATGATCGACGGCGTCTACAGCGAGAAGGCCAGCAAGGAGCAGGAGAAGCAGGAGCTGCAGCGCGCGATGGTCGAGGACATGACCGAGAAGGACATCTCCAAGCGCATCAAGCAGCTCGAAAAGCAGATGCTGGAGCATGCCCGCAACCTCGAGTTCGAGAAGGCGGCCCGCGTGCGCGACCAGCTGGCCATCCTCAAGGAGCAGGCGTTCGGCGCGGTCGTCCACGACAACGTGGTGCCGATCGACACGGCCAAGAAGAAGGGATAGGGCCTTGGCGCGCAGGTATTCGGTGCTGATGGTCTGCACGGGCAACATCTGCCGCAGCCCGACCGCGGAAGGGGTTCTTCGGCACCGCGTGCGCGAGGCGGGCCTGGATGGCCAGGTGCACATCGACTCGGCCGGCACCCACGACTATCACGTGGGTTCGCCGCCGGACGAGCGCAGCTGCCACCATGCCTCTCTGCGCGGCTACGACCTGACGGACCAGCGCGCGCGGCAGGTCCAGCCTGCCGACTTCGAGCGCTTCGACCTGATCCTGGCCATGGACAACGGGCACATGGATCTGCTGGAGGAGGACTGTCCCCCGCAGCACCGGCACAAGCTGCGCCGCATGATGGACTTCGCCCCCGCGGGCCTGGCCGACGAGGTCGCCGACCCCTATTACGGCGGCAAACAGGGCTTCGAGACCGTGCTGGACCATGTCGAGGCCGCCTGTGACGGCGTGCTGCGGCACATCGAATCGGCTTTGTCCTCCCGGGCTTGACCGCATCCCGGCCTCTGCTGCACTGCAGAAAGCCCCGAGTACCCGAGCGCCGCGCTAGGGTTTTCTGGTATACTTGACGGAAACAGTCAGGAACCCAAATGAGTGGGAGACGACCTGTCCCGGCGGGCGCCGGGGCAGGGTTGAAAGCAAGCCAGCAAGCGAAGGAGCTAGCGATGCGTCTCACGACCAAAGGCCGCTTTGCGGTCACCGCCATGATCGACCTGGCCCTGCGCCAGAACAATGGCCCCGTCACCCTGGCGGCCATCAGCCAGCGCCAGCAGATTTCGCTGTCCTACCTGGAGCAGCTGTTCGGCAAGCTGCGCCGCCATGAACTCGTCGAATCCACCCGCGGCCCGGGCGGCGGGTACACGCTCGGCCGCAAGGCCTCGGAAATCACCGTCGCCGACATCATCGTGTCGGTGGACGAGCCGATCGACGCCACCCAGTGCGGCGGCAAGGAAAACTGCCAGGGCGATGGCGGCCGTTGCATGACGCACGAGCTGTGGGCCGCGCTGAACCAGCGCATGGTGGAATTCCTCGACTCGATCAGCCTGCAGAAGCTGGTGGACGACCAGCTCGCCAAGGGCGTGCAGATCGAGGACAAGCCGACGCCCAAGCGCGCGATTTCCAGCGCGCCGGTGGTCAAGCCGATCCGCGTGAACGCGCCGAACTCGGTGTTCGCCCTCGGCAACTCGTTCGCCAAGCAGTAAACCCAACCGCCAGCAGAGACAGCCAGCAATGGACATGACGCCCCATTTCCCGATCTACATGGACTACGGCGCGACGACGCCGGTCGACCCGCGCGTGGTCGACGCCATGATCCCGTGGTTGCGCGAGCACTTCGGCAACCCCGCCTCCCGCAGCCATGCGTGGGGCTGGGAGGCGGAAGAGGCCGTGGAGAAGGCTCGCCAGAACGTCGCCGACCTCATCGGCGCCGACCCGCGGGAGATCGTCTGGACGTCCGGCGCGACCGAGTCGAACAACCTGGCGCTCAAGGGCGCGGCGCAGTTCTACAAGACGCGCGGCAAGCACCTGATCACCGTGAAGACCGAGCACAAGGCCGTGCTGGACACCATGCGCGAGCTGGAACGACAGGGCTTCGAGGTGACCTACCTCGACGTGCAGGAAGACGGCATGCTCGACCTGGAGAAGTTCAAGGCCACCATCCGGCCGGACACCATCCTGGCCTCGGTCATGTTCGTGAACAACGAGATCGGCGTGATCCAGGACATCCCCGCCATCGGCGCGATCTGCCGTGAGAAGGGCGTGCTGTTCCACGTCGACGCCGCGCAGGCCACCGGCAAGGTGGAGATCGACGTGAAGAAGCTGCCGGTCGACCTGATGAGCCTTGCCTCGCACAAGACCTACGGCCCGAAGGGCATCGGCGCGCTGTACGTACGCCGCAAGCCGCGCGTGCGGCTCGAAGCCCAGATGCACGGCGGCGGCCACGAGCGCGGAATGCGTTCCGGCACCCTGCCCACGCACCAGATCGTCGGCATGGGCGAGGCCTTCCGGCTGGCGAAGGAAGAGATGCACAAGGACCTCGAGCACGCGCGTCGCCTGCAGCAACGGCTGCTGGACGGGCTGAAGGACATCGAACAGGTGTTCATCAACGGCAACACCGAGCACCGGGTACCGCACAACCTGAACATGAGCTTCAACTTCGTCGAGGGCGAGTCGCTGATCATGGGCATCAAGGGCCTGGCCGTGTCGTCCGGCTCCGCCTGCACCTCCGCGTCGCTCGAGCCGAGCTACGTGCTGCGCGCGCTGGGCCGCAGCGACGAGCTGGCGCACAGCAGCCTGCGCATGACCATCGGCCGCTTCACGACCGAGGAAGAGATCGACTACGCGGTGACGACGATCAAGCAGAACGTCGCCAAGCTGCGCGAGCTGAGCCCGCTGTGGGAGATGTACCAGGATGGCATCGACATCAGCACCATCCAGTGGACGGCTCACTGAACGAGAAACAAGAGAATCCGGAGTACGAACATGGCCTATTCCCAGAAAGTCGTTGAACACTACGAGAACCCGCGCAACGTGGGTTCCTTCGAAAAGGGTGACGAGAGCGTCGGCACCGGCATGGTGGGCGCGCCCGCCTGCGGCGACGTGATGAAGCTGCAGATCAAGGTGAACCCGGCCACCGGGGTGATCGAGGACGCGCGCTTCAAGACCTACGGCTGCGGCTCCGCCATCGCGTCGAGCTCGCTCGTCACCGAATGGGTGAAGGGCAAGACGCTGGACGAGGCGGCTTCGATCAAGAACGCGCAGATCGCCGAGGAACTGGCGCTGCCGCCGGTGAAGATCCACTGCTCGATCCTGGCCGAGGACGCCATCAAGGCGGCCGTGCAGGACTACAAGAAGAAGCACGCGAACTGAAGACATGGCAGTGTCCCTGACCGAAGCCGCGGCCCGGCACGTCACGCGCTACCTTGCCAAGCGGGGCAAGGGCGTCGGCGTGCGCCTCGGCGTCAAGACCACCGGCTGCTCCGGCCTGGCGTACAAGCTCGAGTACGTGGACGACGTGGCGCCCGAGGACATCGTCTTCGAGAACCACGGCGTGAAGCTGCTGATCGACCCCAAGAGCCTGGCGTACATCGACGGCACCGAGCTCGACTTCGTGCGCGAAGGCCTGAACGAGGGCTTCCGCTTCAACAACCCGAACGAGCGGGACCGCTGCGGCTGCGGAGAGTCGTTCAGAGTTTGACCCACCCCCGAAGCGCCTGCGGCGCCTCCCCCTCAAGGGGGCGCCCCCAGCGGCCCGGCAAAGCCGGTTCCGCGGCGGCACTGGAGGGGCTCAGCGCATGAACCTGACCTCGAGTGACTTCGACCTGTTCGGCCTGCCGCAGCGCTTCGCGCAGGATCCTGCGGCCATCGCCGCCCGCTGGAAGGACCTGCAGCGCGAGGCGCACCCCGACAAGTTCTCGGGCGAAGGCGCGGCGGCGCAGCGCGCGGCCCTGCAATGGTCGGTGCGCATCAACGAGGCTTACCAGCGCCTGAAAGACCCGCTGCGGCGGGCGGCCTACCTCTGCGAGCTGCGCGGCGCCCCGATCGACCCCGAGAACAACACCGCGATGCCACCGGAATTCCTGGTGGAACAGATGGAGTGGCGCGAAGCGCTGGACGAGGCCGCCGCCGAGGCCGACCTCGACGAGATTTCCGACGGGGTGGCGCAGCGCCGGCGGGAAATGCTGGCCCACATCGGCCAGCTGCTCGACCTCGAAGGCGACGCCCCCGCGGCGGCGCAGCAGGTGAGAGCCCTCATGTTCATCGAGCGCTTTGCGGAGGACGTCGAGGCGCGCCTCGCGCAACTGGGACAATAGCGGCAACGCATTCTTCGCCATGTCCCTGCTGCAGATTTCAGAACCCGGCGCCTCGCCCGATCCCCACCAGCGCCGCATCGCCGTGGGCATCGACCTCGGCACCACCCATTCCCTCGTCGCCGCGGTGCGCAACGGCGTGGCCGAGTGCCTGCCGGACGACTCCGGCCGCGTGATCCTGCCTTCCGTGGTGCGGTACCTCGGTGAAGGCCGCCGGCAGATCGGCCATGACGCGCAGGCCGCGCAGTCCGAGGATCCGGAGAACACCATCGCCTCCGCGAAGCGCTTCATGGGGCGCGGCCTGGCGGACATCGCCGATCGTGCGAAGCTGCCGTACCGCTTTGGCGACCAGCCCGGCATGGTGACGCTGCACACGCGCGAAGGCGAGAAGTCCCCGGTCGAAGTGAGCGCGGAGATCCTCGCGACGCTGCGCCACCGCGCGGAAGACACCTTCAACGACGACCTGTACGGCGCGGTGATCACGGTGCCCGCCTATTTCGACGATGCGCAGCGGCAAGCGACCAAGGACGCCGCGCAGCTGGCCGGCATCAACGTGCTGCGCCTGATCAACGAGCCGACGGCCGCGGCCATCGCCTACGGCCTGGACAACGGCAGCGAAGGGCTCTACGCCGTCTACGACCTCGGCGGCGGAACGTTCGACATCTCG
>JAJNBO010000529.1 GCA_021156245.1 Ramlibacter sp.
ACCGGGTCGCCGTCGCCGCTGATGGTCTTGGGCACGTAGCCGTAGTTGGTGGGGTAGTGCATCGACGTGCTCATGAAGCGGTCGACGAAGATGGCGCCGGTTTCCTTGTCCACCTCGTACTTCACGGGGTCGGCGTTCATCGGGATCTCGATGATCACGTTGAAGGCGTCGGGAACATTCTTGCCGGGGGAGACGAGGTCGAGGGACATGGTTTCGTTCTAAGGAGGGGACGGGGACGATCGGGAGAAACCCTGATTTTAGTTGGTGCGACGCCGCAATCCCGCCGCGGTCACTTGTCTGTAAAGCCTTTGCCCTTATAGTCCGCCCGTTGGCCAATCGGTCTCCTGCCGGGAGAGTCGAGGAAGCAACGCAGCGGGGGCACCGCGGCGTTGGCAGCCCCCTCGAAGACTCAGCGACTTTCAGGAGAAACTTTGATGACTGGCAACTCGGCGCTGATCCTGGCGCTCGTCTGCGGCCTCGCGGCCGTGGCTTACGGTTTCTGGGCCCGCAGCTGGATCCTGTCGCAGGACGCGGGCAATCCCCGGATGCAGGAGATCGCGGCGGCCATCCAGGCCGGCGCGGCCGCTTACCTGGCCCGGCAATACCGCACCATCGCCATCGTCGGCGTCGTGCTGGCGATCCTCATCGGCATCTTCCTCGACGTGCAGACGGCGGTCGGCTTCATCATCGGAGCCGTCCTGTCGGGCGCCTGCGGCTTCATCGGGATGAACGTCTCGGTGCGGGCCAACGTGCGCACGGCGCAGGCCGCCACCCGCGGCATCGGCCCCGCACTGGACGTCGCCTTCCGCGGCGGCGCCATCACCGGCATGCTGGTGGTCGGCCTGGGCCTGCTCGGCGTCACGGCTTTCTACTGGTTCCTGGTCGGCAACGGCAACCTGACGCCGGACCGCAAGCTGGCCGACCTGCTGAACCCCCTGATCGGCTTCGCGTTCGGCTCCTCGCTGATCTCGATCTTCGCGCGGCTGGGCGGCGGCATCTTCACCAAGGGCGCGGACGTCGGCGCCGACCTGGTGGGCAAGGTGGAAGCCGGCATCCCCGAGGACGACCCGCGCAACCCGGCGGTGATCGCCGACAACGTGGGCGACAACGTGGGTGACTGCGCGGGCATGGCCGCCGACCTGTTCGAGACCTACGCGGTGACGCTGATCGCCACCATGGTGCTGGGCGCGCTGCTCGTCGCCGCCGCACCGGTGAACGCCGTGCTGTACCCGCTGGCCCTGGGTGGCGTGTCGATCATCGCGTCGATCATCGGCTGCTTCTTCGTCAAGGCCTCGCCCGGCATGAAGAACGTGATGCCGGCGCTGTACAAGGGCCTGATCATCGCGGGGGTGCTGTCCCTCATCGCCTTCTTCTTCGTGACGAAGTGGCTGATGCCGGACGACTCCATCACGCAGACCGGCAGCCAGATGCGCCTGTTCGGCGCCTGCGCCGTGGGGCTGGTCCTGACCGGCGCGCTGGTGTGGATCACCGAGTTCTACACGGGCACCCAGTACTCCCCCGTGAAGCACATCGCCCAGGCTTCGACCACCGGCCACGGCACCAACATCATCGCCGGCCTCGGCGTGTCGATGCGCTCCACCGCGTGGCCCGTGCTGTTCGTCTGCGCGGCCATCATCGCCTCCTACTGGCTCGCCGGGCTGTACGGCATCGCGGTGGCCGCGACGGCCATGCTGTCGATGGCCGGCATCGTGGTCGCCCTGGACGCCTACGGTCCCATCACCGACAACGCCGGCGGCATCGCCGAGATGTCGGAGATGCCCGCGAGCGTGCGGGACATCACCGACCCGCTGGACGCCGTGGGCAACACCACCAAGGCCGTGACCAAGGGCTACGCGATCGGCTCCGCCGGCCTCGCTGCCCTGGTGCTGTTCGCCGACTACACGCACAAGCTGGAGACCTATGGCCGGCAGGTGAGCTTCGACCTGTCCGACCCCATGGTGATCGTGGGGCTGTTCATCGGCGGCCTGATCCCCTACCTGTTCGGCGCCATGGCGATGGAGGCCGTCGGCCGCGCCGCCGGCTCCGTGGTGGTGGAGGTGCGCCGCCAGTTCCGCGAGATCAAGGGCATCATGGAAGGCACGGCCAAGCCGGAATACGGCGTGGCGGTCGACATGCTGACCAAGGCGGCCATCAAGGAAATGATGATCCCGTCGCTGCTGCCGGTGGTGGTGCCGATCGTGGTGGGCCTGGCCCTCGGCCCGAAGGCCCTGGGCGGCATGCTGATGGGCACGATCGTGACGGGCCTGTTCGTCGCGATCTCCATGTGCACGGGCGGCGGCGCCTGGGACAACGCCAAGAAGTACATCGAAGACGGCCACCACGGCGGCAAGGGCTCCGAGGCGCACAAGGCGGCCGTGACCGGCGACACCGTGGGCGACCCCGACAAGGACACGGCCGGCCCCGCGGTGAACCCGCTGATCAAGATCATCAACATCGTGGCGCTGCTCATCGTGCCGCTGGTGGTGAAGTTCCATTCCTAGCGCCGTCATCCCCGCGAAGGCGGGGACCAGGGCTTTCAAGGAAGCGGCCCGCGGGCCGCTTTTTCTT
>JAJNBO010000062.1 GCA_021156245.1 Ramlibacter sp.
TCCGGCGGCTGGCCGCCCTGGATCAGGTGCTTGCGGTTGATCACCACCGACGGCACCGCGTGGATGCCCATCTGCTGCCATTCCTGCTCGCGCTCGCGCACCTCGCGCGCATACCGGTCGCTGGAGAGGATCTCGAGCGCCTGCGCGCGGTCCAGGCCCACCGATGCGGCAACATCGGCCAGCACGGCGTGGTCCGCAGGACTCTGGCCTTCGCCGTGATAGCTCTCGAGCAGTTTCATCTTCAGGTCGCGCTGCTGCTTCGGGCCCTGTTCGCTGGCCCAGTACAGGAGGCGATGCGCGTCGAAGGTGTTCCACACGCGGCCGCGGCCCTCCTTGCGGAAGGTGAAGTCCACTGAAGCGCCGCGCGCGGCGATGGCCGCGCGCGACTGCGCCTGCTGCTCCGCGGTGGAGCCGTACTTCTGCGTCAGGTGCTCGGTGACGTCCTGCCCCTCCGGCCCCATCTGCGGATTCAGCTCGAACGGCTGGAAGTGCAGGTCGACCGCGACCTCGCCCTCCAGCTTCTGCAGCGCGCGTTCCAGCGAGGCCAGGCCGACGGCGCACCAGGGGCACGCCACGTCGGAGACGAAGTCGATGTGGAGAGGGGTAGGCATCAGCGGATTTTCGTCATTCCCGCGGGAGCGGGAACCCAGGGCATGGAAAAACCCTTGGAAGCCCTGGATCCCCGCCGTGCGCGGGGATGACGGCAGGGGGCGGGGATGACGAAGGGAGGTCAGGTTCCAATGGACCCCGTGACCGGCAGGACGATGCCCGTGATGTAGCTGGCGCAGACCGGCGAAGCCAGGAAGACGTAGGCGGGCGACAGTTCCTCCGGCTGGGCAGGCCGCTTGAACTCGGTCTGCTTGCCGAACTCCACGATCTCCTCGGCGCTGCGGTCGGCGGGGTTCAGCGGCGTCCAGACCGGGCCGGGCGCGACGGCATTCACGCGGATGCCCTTCTCGATCAGGCTGGAGGCCAGCGACATCGTGAAAGCGTGGATCGCGCCCTTCGTGGCCGAGTAGTCCAGCAATTCCTTGCTGCCCTTCAGGCCGACCACCGACCCCGTGTTGATGATCGAGGCGCCCTGCTTCAGGTGCGGCAGCGCGGCGCGCGCCATGTAGAAGTAGCCGTTGATGTTGGTGTGCAACGTCTCGTTCAGGCGCTCGTCCGTGATGTCTTCCAGCGAATGCGCATGCTGCTGGAAGGCCGCGTTGTTGACCAGGATGTCGAGCCGGTCGAACTCCTGCACGGTCTTCTCCACGGCTTCCTTGCAGAACTTCGAGTCCTTCACGTCGCCGGGGATCAGCAGGCACTGGCGGCCTTCCTTCTCGACGTAGCGCTTCGTTTCCTCCGCGTCCTCGTGCGAGGTGAGGTACACGATCGCGACGTCCGCGCCTTCGCGCGCATACAGCACCGCGACGGCACGGCCGATGCCGGAGTCGCCGCCGGTGATCAGCGCCACCATGCCCTTGAGCTTGCCGCTGCCGCGGTAGTCCGGCGCATAGAACTGCGGCTTGAGCTGCATGTCCGCTTCCAGCCCCGGTTTCTGCAGGTGCTGCGCGGGGAGCTCGTCCGGATAGGGGCGCAGCCCGGTCTGCACCGCCCCCTTCTTCTCGCCGCCGCCGCTTTCCGCGGGTTCCTTGCGGTCCTGTTCGCGCTGGATCTCGCGCTGCTTCTCGACGGTCTGTTCCACTCCGGCGCGCGCGTTCTGGTCCTTGGCGCTGGGTTTGTCGTTCATGGAGGCCTCCTGTGGCAAACCTCCATGCTGGCGCGCCAGCCGGCGGCGACGGCTCCGAAAACAACGGACGGCGCTGTGAGAGCTGGCCTACACGTGGCCCAGGATCGGGTGCGGCTCGTACGGCGCTTCGAGCGCGCGCACTTCCTCCGCGGTGAGCGTGATGTCGAGCGCGGCCACCGCCTGGTCCAGCTGCGTCGTCTTGCTGGCCCCCACGATCGGCGCCGTCACGCCCTTGTGCAGCAGCCAGGCATACGCGACAGTGGCGTTGCTCACGCCGCGCTTCGCGGCCAGCGCGCCCAGGGCCTCGACCACCTTGAAATCGCTGTCGCGGTAGTAGTAGTTCTGCGCGATGTCGTCGGTCCTGGCGCGGGACGTCGCGCCTGCATCCTTGTCGCCGCGCTGCCGGTTGCCCGCGAGGAATCCGCGCGCCAGCGGGCTCCAGGGCAGCAGCCCCACGCCCTGGTCGCGGCACAGCGGGATCATCTCGCGCTCTTCCTCGCGGTAGGCGAGGTTGTAGTGGTTCTGCATGCTGGCGAACCGCGTCCAGCCACGCTCCTTCGCGATCTGCTGCATCTTGGCGAACTGCCATGCGTACATGCTGCTGGCGCCGATGTGGCGCACCTTGCCAGCCTTCACCACGTCGTGCAGGGCCTCCATGGTCTCTTCCATCGGCGTGTGGGGATCCAGGCGATGAATCTGGTACAGGTCGATGTAGTCCGTCCCCAGGCGTCGCAGGCTCTCGTCCACCGCATGGAAGATGCGCTTGCGGGACAGGCCGTCCATGTTGGGACGCCGGTCCGGCTTGGCTGCGGCGGAAGCGCCGCCCTTGAAGTTGAGGTCGACGGGGTAGTACACCTTGGTGGCGACCACGACCTCTTCGCGCTTGCAGAACTCTCGCACGAACTTGCCCAGCAGCACCTCGCTCTGGCCGCCGGAATACAGGTCCGCGGTGTCGAAGAAGTTGATCCCCAGTTCCACTGCATGCCGCACGAGGGGCCGCGAGGCTTCCTCGTCCAGCACCCAGGGCCGCCACTGGGGCGTGCCGTAGGTCATCATGCCCAGGCAGATGCGGGAGACATTCAGGCCGGTGCGGCCGAGTCGCGTGTATTGCATCAGTCCTTGCTCTTCTTCTCGCGCAAGTAGCGCTCCACCGCTTCGACCTGGTGCCCCGCGTGATGCACGGCCTCGCGCAGCTGGCCCATGTCGACGTCGAAGATGCGGCACCAGTACTGCACCTCCACCTGCCGGGTCAGGTCGATGCGGCGTGCCGTGTCGGTGGGATGGGCGTCCATGTCTGTTCTCCTGTCGCCAGCACCGCCATGATGACGAAAAACGACCGCGGCGTCAGCCCTGTGCCTGCCGGGATGCAGCACGGCGGCGCGGCGCCAGCGCATAGGCCTGCCGCTCGAAGTGGTTCTCCCGGTACGGGTTGCGGCCGAGGAACAGCTGGAACAGGCTGGACAGCAGGTAGGCCGGCAGGAAGAACGGGCCCCATCGTTCGTACTGGCGTACGTGGACGTGTTCGTGGTGGCGCAGCTCCGCCAAGGCCGAGCGATCCACGGCCAGGATCACGTGGCCCAGGGTCATGGCCGAGAAGCCCAGCGGCTGCGGCAGGCGGGCCAGTACGGCGCCCACCCGGCCGCCAAAGAATTCCAGCGCGCCGAGATGGCGGCGCCAGCGGCCGCCGAACAGCAAGGCGACAGTGCCCAGCAGCACGCCCAGCGCGGTGTATGGGCTGGGCCAGAGGTAGCGGAGAAGGAGACGGGCGCGGCGCACGGCGAGATCATCGCCGAATGGCGGTTTTCCTGCACGACAGTGGCGCGTGCCGGGGTGCGCCCTGCGCAACCGCCTACGAAGAGGCTCGCTGCACCCGCGTGGCGCAGAACCAGGCCAGCAAGCCGAGGACCGCCGCGGCCGCGAACATCGGCCGGAACCCCCAGCGCGAAGCGATGGCGCCGCCGGCCAGCACCCCCGCCACGCCGCCGAAGCCATAGCCGGTCACGGTGAACAAGGCCTGGCCCCGCGCACGCAGGCGGCCGGGAAAGTGCGTCGTGACCATGGCAATGCAAGCCGTGTGGTGGGTGGCGAAGGTCAGCGCGTGGATCGCCTGCGCCACCACCAGCGCCACCAGTGAATCGCCCAGCCCGCCCGTGATCGCCATGCGCAGCGCCGTCACGGCGGCGCAGATGACCAGCCAGCGCTCCATGGGGAAGCGGCCGATCAGCCTGCCTTGCAGGTAGAACCAGCCGATCTCCGCGACCACCGACACCGCCCACAAGGCGCCGATGGTGGCCTTGCTGTAGCCCAGGCTGTCCAGGTACAGCGACAGGAAGCCGTAGATGGCGAAATGCGCCATGACGTGGAACAGGAGCGAAGCAAAAAACCAGCGCACCGCCGGCCGCCGCAACGCAGCGCCGATCGGCTCGCGCGGCGCATCGGAATGGGCGTGCGCCGCCTCCTTGACGTTCGGCAGCCACCACGTGCACAGGAGCACGCCGGCCAGCGTGACCGCCGTCCACCCCGGGAAAGCGCCCATGCCGAAGGCTTCGAACCACGCGCCCGCCGCGAACACGGTCAGCATGAAGCCGACCGATCCCCACAAGCGGATCTTTCCGTAGCGGCCCCAGTCGCCGGCGACCAGCTGCGCCATCGCCGCTTCCGTGAGCGACATCATGGAACTGGTGTGGGTGAAGAGCACCAGCAGCACGAAGGCGATCCACCAGCCGCTGCCCTCGATCCAGAGACCCGCCGATGCGACCAGCGCGACGGCCGCGCTGATGCGCAGCAGCTTCACGCGCTCCCCGGTGTGGTCGCTGAGCGCGCCCCAGGCATAGGGCGCGAACACGCGGGTGAACGACTGCACCGACACCAGCACGCTGATGACGGCGATCGGCAACCCCTGCGCCTTCAGCCAGAGCGGCAGGTACGGATTGAAGAAGCCGATGTGCGCGAAGTAGGTCGCCGACAGGCCCGCGAACGGGACGAGCTGCCGGATGCCCGGCGCCTGCGCTGCGGGCGCCATTCAGCGGCTGGCGGGAATGGGAGCGAGGGAGGCGGACACGTCGGCGCACTGCGCGCGGTGGCGCAGCGCCAGGTCCATCACCACCAGGGCCAGCATGGCCTCGGCGATGGGGGTCGCGCGGATGCCCACGCAGGGGTCGTGGCGCCCCTTGGTGACGATCTGGGTGGGCTGCCCATCGACGTCGATGGTGTCGCGCGGCGCCAGGATCGAACTGGTCGGCTTGATGGCGATCGACACTTCCAGGTCCTGCCCCGTGCTGATGCCGCCGAGCACGCCGCCGGCGTTGTTGGCCGCAAATCCGGCCGGGGTGAGCGAATCACCGTGCGTCGAGCCATGCTGGGCGACGCTTGCGAAGCCGGCGCCGATCTCGACGCCCTTGACCGCATTGATGCCCATCATCGCGTAGGCGATCTCGGCATCGAGCTTGTCGAACAGGGGCTGGCCCAGGCCCACCGGCATGCCGGTCGCGGTCACGCGGATCCGCGCGCCGCAGGAATCGCCCGACTTGCGCAGCGCGTCCATGTAGGTCTCGATGGCGGACACGTCGGCCACGGGCGCGAAGAAGGGGTTGTTCGGGACATGGTCCCAGCTCTCGAAGGCGATGCTCACCTCGCCCACCTGCTGCATGCAGCCGCGAAAGCGCGTGCCGTGCTTCTCCGCGAGCCACTTCTTGGCCACGGCGCCGGCCGCCACCATCGGCGCCGTCAGCCGGGCCGAGGAGCGCCCGCCGCCGCGTGGGTCGCGCAGGCCGTACTTCTCGAAGTAGGTGTAGTCGGCGTGGCCCGGCCGGAACTTGCGGCCGATCTCCGAATAGTCCTTGCTGCGCTGGTCCGTGTTGCGGATCAACAGGCAGATGGGCGTGCCGGTCGTCCTGCCCTCGTACACGCCGGACAGGATCTCGACCTTGTCTTCTTCCTGGCGCTGGGTGACGTAGCGACTGGTGCCGGGCCGGCGGCGGTCCAGGTCGGGCTGGATGTCGGCCTCGGAGAGTTCCAGCCCCGGCGGGCACCCGTCGATGACGCAGCCGATGGCAGGCCCATGCGATTCGCCGAAGTTGGTGACCGCAAAGACTTTGCCGAAGGTGTTGCCGCTCATTCTGCGGATTATCCCGGATGTGGCTGAGCGCCAGCTGCGCAATGCGGCAGCCCTGGGTTCCCGCCTCCGCGGGAATGACGGGGATTCAGAGCTGCGCCGACGGCAGCTGGTCTTCCGCTGCCGGCCAGTCGCGGATGTACGCCTTGAGCATGCGGTTCTCGAAGTTCTGGCTGTCCACGACCGCCTTGGCGACGTCGTACAGGCTGATCACGCCCATCAGCATGCGCTTGTCCATCACGGGCATGTAGCGGGCATGCCGTTCCAGCATCATGCGGCGCACTTCGTCGAGCTCGGTCTCCAGCGTGCAGGTCAGCGGATGGTCGTCCATCGCCGTGCGCACCGTGATGTCGCCGGCCGTGTGCTTGTTGACCTGGATGCACTGGATCACCTCGCGGAAGGTGAGCATGCCCACCAGGTCGCCGTGGTCCATGACGACCAGGGAGCCGATGTCCTTTTCGGCCATGGTGTCGATGGCGCGACTCAAGGGTTCGTCGGGCGAAACCGTATAGAGGGTGTTGCCCTTCACGCGAAGGATGTCGCTGACTTTCATGGCGGTCTCCTGGAGCCGGCCCCCACGAGCCGGGATCGGGTCCTGAAGAATATAGCCCACAATCCCGCACAGTTCCATCAGCGACGCGGCACAAGGAGGAGACAGGCCCATGCCCGGTTACTCGGATCCCGGTTTCGACACACTCGCCCTGCATGCCGGCGCGGCGCCCGACCCCGCCACCGGCGCCCGGGCGGTTCCCATCCACCTCAGCACGTCCTTCGTGTTCGAGTCCAGCGACCACGCCGCGGCGCTGTTCAACCTGGAGCGTTCGGGCCACGTCTATTCGCGCATCAGCAACCCGACCAATGCCGTGCTGGAGCAGCGGGTGGCGGCGTTGGAAGGCGGCATCGGCGCGATCGCCACCGCCAGCGGCCAGGCAGCCCTGCACCTGTCCATCGCCACCCTCATGGGCGCCGGGTCGCACATCGTGGCCAGCACCGCCCTCTACGGCGGCTCGCAGAACCTGCTGCACTACACGATGCGCCGCTTCGGCATCGAAACCACCTTCGTGAAGCCGGGCGACATCGACGGCTGGCGCGCTGCCATCCGGCCGGAAACGAAGTTGCTGTTCGGGGAAACGGTGGGCAACCCCGGGTTGGACGTGCTGGACATCCCGACCGTCTCGGCGCTGGCACACGACGCCGGCCTGCCCTTGCTGGTGGATTCCACTTTCACCACCCCTTACCTGATGAAGCCTTTCGACCTCGGGGCAGACCTGGTCTACCACTCGGCGACCAAGTTCCTGTCAGGGCACGGCACGGTGATCGGCGGCGTCGTGGTCGACGGCGGCAGCTTCGACTGGGAGGGCTCCGGCCGGTTCGCCGAGTTGACGGCGCCCTACGACGGCTTCCACAACATGGTGTTCAGCGAGGAGTCGACGGTCGGCGCCTTCCTGCTGCGGGCCCGCCGCGAAGGATTGCGCGACTTCGGCGCCAGCATGAGCCCGCACACGGCCTGGCTCATCCTGCAAGGCATCGAGACCTTGCCACTGCGCATGGACCGGCACATGGGCAACACGCGCAAGGTGGTCGAATTCCTTGCCGCCCACGCATTCGTGGAGCAGGTGCGACACCCCATGCTGGAATCGCATCCCAGCCACGCACTCGCGCAGAAGCTGCTGCCGCGCGGCGCCGGCTCGGTCTTCAGCTTCGACATGAAGGGCAGCCGCGAGCAGGGCAAGAAGTTCATCGAGGCGCTCAAGCTGTTCAGCCACCTGGCCAACGTGGGCGATTGCCGCTCGTTGGTGATCCACCCGGCCAGCACCACGCACTTCCGCATGACGGACGAAGCGTTGAAGGGTGCCGGCATCGGGCCTGGAACCATCCGCCTGTCGATCGGACTGGAAGACCCGGACGACCTGATCGACGACCTCAAGCGGGCCCTGCGCGCCGCGGAAAAAGCCTGAGGGCGCGCCATGGAAGTCACCGTCAACGGCGCCCGTACCTTCTGCTACACCGGCGGCAAGCCCTTCGATGCGGCCAAGCCCACCGTCGTCTTCATCCACGGCGTGCTGAACGACCACAGCGTCTGGGCCCTGCAGACACGCTACCTCGCCAACCACGGGTGGAACGTCCTCGCGGTGGACCTGCCCGGACACGCCAAGAGCGGCGGCGAACCGCCGGCCAGCGTCGAGGAGGCCAGCGCGTTCGTGCTGGCGCTGCTGGACGCCGCGAAGGTCGAAAAGGCCGCGCTGGTCGGCCACAGCTTCGGCTCGCTCGTGGCGCTGGAAACCGCGGCGCGTGCCCCGGACCGCATCACGCAGGCGGCGCTGGTCGGCATCGCCTATCCGATGAAGGTCTCGCCCGCGCTGCTGGACAACGCCCGCGACCAGCCTGAGAAGGCCATCGCCATGGTCAACGTTTTCTCGCATTCGATGCTGGCGCCGCCGCCCTCCTCCCTGGGCCCCGGCACGTGGTTGTACGGCGGCGGCCGTGCGCTGATGCGTCGCGTGCTGGCGAGCAACCGGAAGGTCAACGTCTTCCACCGCGGCTTCGTGGCCTGCGACACGTACGCCGGCGGCGAGGCCGCGATCGAGAAGGTGCGCTGCCCCCTGCTGTTCGTGCTGGGCAAGTCGGACGCCATGACGCCGCCGAAAGCCGCGCAGTCGCTGCAGCAGAAGGCACGCGATGCCCGGACGGTGCTGGTCGAAGCGGGCCACCAGATGATGGAGGAAGCCCCGGACGCGGTGCTGTTCGCGCTGCGGGACTTCCTGAAGCCGTGAACGAGATCCGCGCCACGCCGCCGATGTCGCCGGAACGCGCGCGCGAGATCGCGGCCGGCTTCGACCTGCGCGCGCTGCCGCCCGACTTCTACGCCAATCCCTATCCCGTCTACGACGTGCTGCGCGAGACCGAGCCGGTGCGCCGCATGCCCGACGGCTCCTGGTTCCTCACGCGGCACGCCGACCTGATGGCCGTGTACCGGGACGCGCAGGTGTTCAGCTCCGACAAGAAGGTGGAGTTCACGCCGAAGTACGGCGCGGGCGCCCCGCTGCTGGAGCACCACACCACCAGCCTCGTCTTCAACGACCCGCCGCTGCACACGCGCGTGCGCAAGCTGATGATGGGCGCCCTCACCCGCCGCGCCATCGCGGAGCTGGAGCCGGGCCTCGTGCAGCTCGTGGACGGATTGCTCGACGCGATCGCCGCGAAAGGCGGCGGCGACCTCATCGAGGACTTCGCCTGCGCGATCCCGGTGGAGATCATCGGCAACCTGCTCGGCGTGCCGCACGCCGACCGGGCACCGCTGCGCGGCTGGTCGCTGGCGATCCTCGGCGCGCTCGAGCCCAAGCTGACCCGCGAGCAGGAGGACCTGGGCAACCGCAGCGTGCGCGAGTTCACCGACTACCTGCAGGTGCTGGTGGCGGACCGCCGCCAGCGTCCCGGCGATCCGGAACACGACGTGCTCACCCGCTTGATCCAGGGAGAGGACGCGGGCGAACGCCTGAACGAATCCGAGCTGTTGCAGAACTGCATCTTCATCCTGAACGCCGGGCACGAAACCACGACCAACCTGATCGGCAACGCGCTGGTCGCCCTGCAGGAATGGCCGCAGGAAAAGGA
>JAJNBO010000530.1 GCA_021156245.1 Ramlibacter sp.
CAGGTGTTCGCCGGGCAGGCCATGGGCATGACCTACGGCCAGAACATGAAGCTGGTGATCCTGCCGCAAGCCTTCCGCAACATGCTGCCGATCCTGCTGACGCAGACCATCATCCTGTTCCAGGACACCTCGCTGGTCTACATCATCACGGCGCACGACATGCTGCACGGCTTCACCGTGGCCGGCAGCAACCTGAGCCGCACGCGCGAGTCTTACATCCTCGCCGCCATCCTGTACTTCATCATCTGCTTCTCGCTGTCGGCGCTGGTGAAGCGCCTGAACAAGAAGATAGCGATCATCCGCTGAGGAAAGCGTCCATGAGCGACAAACCCATGATCGAAATCCGCAACGTGTCCAAGTGGTACGGGCCGGTGCAGGTGCTGACCGACTGCAATGTCGTCATCAACAAGGGCGACGTGGTGGTCGTCTGCGGGCCGTCCGGCTCGGGCAAGTCCACGCTGATCAAGACGGTCAACGCTCTGGAGCCCATCCAGAAGGGCGACCTGTTCGTGGACGGCATCCACGTGAACAACAAGGAAACCAACCTGCCCAAGTTGCGCAGCCGCGTGGGCATGGTGTTCCAGCACTTCGAGCTGTTTCCGCACCTGTCGGTCACCGAGAACCTGACCATCGCGCAGGTGAAGGTGCTGGGGCGCAGCGCCGACGAAGCCAAGACCCGCGGCCTGAAGATGCTCGACCGCGTGGGCTTGATGGCGCACAAGGACAAGTATCCGGGCCAGCTGTCCGGCGGGCAACAGCAGCGCGTGGCGATCGCCCGCGCGTTGTCGATGGACCCGATCGTCATGCTGTTCGACGAGCCGACTTCGGCGCTGGACCCCGAGATGGTGGGCGAGGTGCTGGACGTGATGGTGGGCCTGGCCAAGGAAGGCATGACCATGATGGTGGTCACGCACGAGATGGGCTTCGCCCGCAAGGTGGCCAACCGCGTGATCTTCATCGACGTGGGTGGCAAGATCCTGGAAGACTGCTCGAAGGAAGAGTTCTTCGGCAACGCCGAGGCCCGCCAGCCGCGGACCAAGGATTTCCTGAACAAGATCCTGGCGCACTGAGAAAGCGGGAGCGGACAGCCGGACGCAAAGGACGCAAAAGCGACGCAAAGGACGCAAAAGGAACATCCAGAAGGTTTCCTGTCTTCTTTTGCGTCCTTTGCGAATCCTTCGCGCCCTTTGCGTCCGGATGTCCGTCCCCTCGGCGGTGGGACAATGACGCCATGTCCCAGACCCTCACCATCACCCGCCCCGACGACTGGCACCTGCACGTGCGCGACGGCGCGGCCATGGCCTCGGTGGTGCCGCACTCGGCGGCCCAGTTCGGCCGTGCGCTGATCATGCCCAACCTGCGGCCACCGGTGACCACCGCCGCGCTGGCCGCCGCCTACCGCGAGCGCATCCTGGCCGCCACGCCCCAGGGCGTGGACTTCGAGCCGCTGATGTCGCTGTACCTCACCGACAACCTGCCGCCCGAGGAGATCCTGCTGGCCCGCCGCGCCGGCGTGGTCGCGGCGAAGCTGTATCCCGCGGGCGCCACCACCAACAGCGATGCCGGCGTGACCGACCTGCGCAAGATCCACAAGACGCTGGAGGCCATGCAGCGCAGCGGCATGCTGCTGCTGGTGCACGGTGAAGTGACCGATCCCGAGGTCGACCTCTTCGACCGCGAGGCGGTGTTCCTGGAGACCCGGCTCAAGCCGCTGCGCAAGGACTTCCCCGAGCTGAAGATCGTGGTGGAACACATGACGACGAAGGAGGCGGTGCAGTACGTCCGCGACAGCGACGGGCCTACCGCCGCGACGATCACGGCGCACCACCTGCTGTACAACCGCAACGCGATCTTCACCGGCGGCATTCGCCCGCACTACTACTGCCTGCCCGTCCTCAAGCGCGAGGTGCACCGCCGGGCGCTGGTCGAGGCCGCCACCAGCGGCAGCCCGAAGTTCTTCCTCGGCACCGACAGCGCACCGCATCCGTCGGCGCTGAAGGAGCACGCGCTGGGCTGCGCCGGCTGCTACACCGCGCTGTCCGCGATGGAGCTCTACGCCGAGGCCTTCGACAGCGTCGGCGCGCTCGACAAGCTGGAAGGCTTCGCCAGCTTCCACGGCCCCGATTTCTACGGCCTGCCGCGCAACACCGGCACGCTCACGCTGAAGAAGGAAAGCTGGACGCTGCCGGAAAAGGTGCCGTTCGGCGAGGCGGAGCTCAAGCCGCTGCGCGGCGGGGAGACGCTGCAATGGAAGGTGTCCGCATGACCGGCAAGCCGCGCGTCGCCCTGCTGATCGACGCCGACAACTCGCCAGCGAGCAAGATCGGCGTCATCCTCAACGAGCTCTCGACCATCGGCGAGACCAACGTCCGCCGGGCCTACGGCAACTGGAAGAAGAACGAGCTGAAAGGCTGGGAGGAGCAGCTGCACGAGCACGCCATCCGCCCGATGCAGCAGTTCGACTACAGCAAGGGCAAGAACGCGAGCGACATGGCGATGATCATCGACGCGCTCGACCTGCTGTACACCGACCGGCCC
>JAJNBO010000531.1 GCA_021156245.1 Ramlibacter sp.
CGCCATCGTGGACCCCGAACGCCTGGCGCGCTGGTGGGGCCCCGAGGGCTTCACCAGCACCACCGAGGTGTGCGACATCCGGCCGGGCGGCCACTGGCGCTTCACGTTCCACGGCCCGGACGGAAAACAGTACCCCAACCACAACATCTTCGTCGTGATCGAGCCGGGACACCGCGTCGTGATCCGTCACGAGGACCCGACGCACGGCTTCCGCCTGGCCATCACCCTGCAGCACGAAGGCGAGGGCACGCGCGTCGGCTGGCAGCAGGTCTTCGACGATGCCGCAGAGCGCGACCGCATGGCGCCCATCTGCATCCCCGCCAATGAACAGAACCTGGACCGGTTGCACGCGGAAGTCGCGCGCCGGGCCTGATCACCAGACTCGAAAGAGAGAGAGAGAGAACACCATGGCACGCAAGATCTTCGTCAACCTGCCGATCAAGGACATGGAGCGCTCGCAGGCGTTCTTCCGCGCCCTCGGCTTTTCCTTCAACCCGCAGTTCACCAACGAGCAGGGCGCCTGCATGGTGATCAGCGAGGACATCTTCACCATGCTGCTGGTGGAGCCCTTCTTCCAGACGTTCACCAAGAAGCCGATTGCCGATGCGAAGAAGTCCACCGAAGTGCTGGTCTGCCTTTCCTGCGACAGCCGCGAGGAAGTCGACGCGCTGGTGAAGAAGGCCCTGGCTGCCGGAGGATCCGCGCCCAACGCTCCGCAGGACCACGGTTTCATGTACGCCCATGGCTTCGAAGACCTGGACGGCCACGTGTGGGAACTGGTGTGGATGGACCCGAACGCGGCGCCGCCGCAGGCGTGAGCGGGGGCGGGCGCGGATGCACTCGGCCACCCACCAGGCGATCGCCGCTGTCTGGCGCATCGAGGCGCGGCGCATCGTCGCGGTGGTCGCGCGCATGGTGCGCGACATCGGCGTGGCCGAGGAGCTGGCGCAGGACGCGCTGGTCTCCGCGCTGGAGCACTGGCCGCGCGAAGGCATTCCCGACAATCCGGGCGCCTGGCTCATGACCACCGCCAAGCGACGCGCCCTCGACCACTTGCGGCGCGCCAAGATGCTGGACGAGAAGCACCAGGAGATCGGCCATGACCTCGAGGCGCAGGAGGCGCTGGTCGTCCCGGACTTCGTCGACGCGCTGGACGCGGCGCGGCAGGACGACATCGGCGACGACCTGCTGCGGCTGATCTTCACGGCCTGCCACCCGGTGCTCTCCACCGATGCGCGGGTGGCGCTGACGCTGAAGTTGCTCGGCGGCCTGACCACCCACGAAATCGCGCGGGCGTACCTGGTGCCGGAGCCGACGATTGCGCAACGGATCGTCCGCGCCAAACGCACGCTCGGCGAAGCCCGCGTTCCGTACGAGGTGCCGCGCGGCGAAGAGCTCGCGCAGCGGCTCGCCTCGGTCCTGGAGGTCGTCTACCTCATCTTCAACGAGGGCTACACGGCCACCGCGGGCGGCGACTGGATGCGGCCCGAGCTGGCGCAGGAAGCGCTGCGCCTGGGCCGCATGCTGGCCGAGATCGCCCCGAAGGAGCCGGAAGTGCATGGGCTGCTGGCGTTGATGGAGTTGCAGGCGTCGCGCATGGCGGCCCGCACGGACGCCGAAGGCCGCCCGATCCTGCTGGCAGACCAGGACCGCACCCGCTGGGACCACCTGCTGATCCGCCGCGGCCTCGCCGCGCTTGCCAAGGCGGATGCGCTCGGCGGCGGCCACGGCGTGTATGCACTGCAGGCGGCGATCGCCGCATGCCACGCGCGCGCGGTGACCGCGGTGCAGACGGACTGGAAGCGCATCGCCGCGCTGTACGGCGAGCTCGCGCAGGTGGCTCCGTCACCGGTCGTGGAGCTGAACCGGGCCGTCGCGGTCGGCATGGCGGAGGGCCCGGCCGCGGGGCTCGCGATCATCGACAGCCTGGCCGAGGAAAAGAGCCTGCGCCAGTACCAGTGGCTGCCGAGCGTGCGCGGCGACCTGCTGGCGAAGCTGGGACGCAAGGCCGAAGCCAAAGCGGAGTTCGAGCGCGCCGCGTCCCTGGCCGGCAATGAGCGGGAGCGGGAGTTCCTCCTGAAGCGGGCCGCCGAATTGCGTTGAACGCCGGGGTGCCTGCGGCAACCCGGCCTACGACTTGCGATGGAACTGCGGCGCGAGGCGGGCCACCACCGGGCCGTCGAACGCCCACGTCATGCACTGCCCCATGTAGAACGGCGGCTTTCCGTCCGCCGGCGCATCGACGTTGCGGCCGCCTTGCGCGGCGCGGTAGTGCGGGATCATCTGGAAGGCCGCCGTGGCCGCGTTGAACACCAGCTCGCGCAAGTGCGTGCAGCCACCGACCCCGCCGATGGCGCCCTCGATCGTCTTGCGCCAGCCGGGGCCCATCGTGAGGCCGACCAGTTTCTGCATCGGCGCGTCGGCCGGGACGTGGCACTCGTTGAACGGCACGTTCAGCACGCCCGTCTGCACCGCATGGATGGTGAAGCGGTCGTCGATCGTCAGGCGCACCTGCAGCAGGTGCACCGGTTC
>JAJNBO010000532.1 GCA_021156245.1 Ramlibacter sp.
CCGGCGCTGCTGCGGCTGGACGTCGGCGTCTTCGTGCTGCACGCGGTGCAGCTGGCGATGTGGGTGGCCGTGCCGGCGCTGCTGGTGGAGGCCGGCCTGGACAAGGACGCGCACTGGCAGGTCTACCTGCCCACGGTGCTGGCCTCGTTCCTCGTGATGGGCGGGCTGTTTCCGCTGGAGCGGCGCGGCTACCTCCGAGCCGTCTTCCTCGGCGCCATCGGCATCGTGATGGCGGTCCAGGTCGGGCTGGCGGGGGCGGCGCTGCGCCCGGGCGTGGCGGTGCTGGCCGCGCTGCTGTTCCTGTTCTTCTGCGGCTTCAACATCCTGGAGGCCACCCAACCCAGCCTGGCCTCGCGCCTGGCGCCGCCCGCATCCCGCGGCGCCGCCCTCGGCGTCTACAACACCCTCCAATCGCTGGGCTTCTTCGCGGGGGGGGCGGTCGGCGGCTGGCTGGCCAAGAACGTTGGTTGGCAAGGGCTGTTCGGCGCCTGCGCCGCATTGATGCTGGTGTGGCTGGCCGTCGCATGGCCCATGCGCGCGCCGCCCGCGCGCCACTCCGCCGAAGAAGTGCTGGCCGACGAAGCGCAGGCGACATAATTGCCCCCAAATCCGGAGGAATCCCCGCTATGGCATCCGTCAACAAAGTCATCCTCGTCGGCAACTGCGGCCGCGACCCCGAAGTGCGCTACCTGCCCTCCGGCCAGGCCGTCGCCAACGTGAGCATCGCGACCACGAGCAAGCGCAAGGACCGCACCAGCGGCGAGATGGTCGAGGAAACGCAGTGGCACCGCGTCTCCTTCTTCGACCGGCTGGCGGAAATCGTCGGCGAGTACGTGAAGAAGGGCAGCCCGATCTACGTCGAGGGCCGCATCGTCTATCGCAAGTTCACCAACAAGGACGGCGTGGAGCAGAACGCCACGGACATCGTCGCCTCCGAGATGCAGCTTCTCGGCAGCCGCCAGGGCATGGGCGCGCCGTCGGGCGGCGGGGACGAAGACATGGGTGGCGGCGGCGGTGGTGCACCGCGCCGTTCCGCGCCCCCGAGCCGCGCGCCTGCGCCCGCGGCCCAGCGTCCTGCCGCGAACAAGCCGGCGAGCGGCTTCGACGACATGGACGACGACATTCCGTTCTGACGGAAGGACGTCCTAGCGCCTGCGCGGCGTCTCGTTGCTCTCGCGCCAGGCGCTCGCCCGCTCCGCCTCGATCGGCCGGATCTCGAAGGCGAGCCCGCATGCGATGCACGGGTTGTCCGCGGCGATGCGGGCCGCTTCGTCCAGGCTGTCGGCCCGGATGAACCAGTACCCGCCAACCACTTCCTTGGCTTCCGTGAACGGACCGTCGATGATGCCGGCACGCGTGACGAGCTTGGCTGGCTTCGCCAGGCGCTGCCCGGACTTGAAGCGTCCCTCCGCGACCAGCCGCTCATGCCACGCGTAGAACGCGTCGATCGCGGCCTGGATCTCCTCGGCCGACCTCGCGGCGTCCCATTGGCCGCGCGACAGCAGCAGGTAGTCGTTCATCGACGGCTCATCCTTTGCGGGCCGCCTCGATGCGGGCGATGTCGATCTTGCGCATCTCCATCATCGCCTCGAAGGCGCGCTTCGCAGCCGCAGGGTCGGGGTCGGTGATCGCGTCGATCAGCACCCTCGGCGTGATCTGCCAGTTCAAGCCCCACTTGTCCTTGCACCAGCCGCAAGCGCTTTCCTGCCCGCCGTTGCCGACAATGGCGTTCCACAGGCGATCGGTTTCCGCCTGGTCGTCGGTCGCCACCTGGAAGGAGAACGCCTCGTTGTGCCGGAACGCCGGGCCGCCGTTCAGTCCGACGCAGGGGATGCCGATCACCGTGAATTCGACGGTCAGGATGTCGCCCTGCTTGCCGGACGGGAAGTCGCCGGGCGCCCGGTGCACGGCACCGACCGAACTGTCGGGAAAGGTCCTGGCGTAGAACTGCGCTGCTTCCAGCGCGTCGCGGTCGTACCAGAGGCAGATGGTGTTCTTGCTGGTCATGTCGTGGTCTCCCATCGGTTGGGTTCAGCTGGCACGCGACTGGATTTCCTGGCGCAGCCGCTCTTCCTGGTCGCGCAGCTCCGGCGTGAGCGCTTCGCCGAAGTCCTCGGCCGAGAAGATCTGCCGGATCTCGATCTCCGAGTCGCCGCGCATCGGATTGGGGCACTTCTTCACCCACTCGATCGCCTCCTGCAGCGACGCGCACTTCCAGATCCAGAAGCCGGCCACCAGCTCCTTGGTTTCCGCGAACGGCCCGTCGATGACGCGCCGTTCCTTGCCCGAGAACGCCACCCGCGCGCCGCGTGAACTGGGGTGCAGGCCCTCGCCCGCCTCCATCACGCCGGCCTTGACGAGCTCTTCGTTGAACGCGCCCATCGCGGCGAACTCTTCCTGCGTGGGCATCACGCCGTTCTCGCTGTCCTTCGTCGCCTTGACCATGACCATGAATCGCATGTCGATCTCCTTCATTGATCCGGGCGGACCATCCGCCCATGCAAACACGACGAACGATGCGCCGCAGG
>JAJNBO010000063.1 GCA_021156245.1 Ramlibacter sp.
GCGGGTGCTGCCGTTCTGGAACGAGGCCATGGCCCCCGCCATCCGCGCCGGCAAGCGCGTGGTCGTGGCCGCCCACGGCAACTCGATCCGCGCCCTCGTGAAGTACCTCGACGGCATCTCCGACGAGGACATCGTGGGCCTCAACATTCCCAACGGGATACCGCTGGTTTACGAGCTGGACGCAGAACTGAAGCCGCTGCGCCACTACTATCTTGGCGACGCCGCGGCGGCTGCCCGCGCAGCTGCCGCGGTAGCGAACCAGGGCAAGGCCTGAGATCCGCAAAAACCACGTCCTGTAGGACGATTCCTGCCCGAAAGCGCGCTTTTGTCACATCCCGCGCCGGGCCCTGCGGGAACCCCTGATTCTTGGCGGCGTCAGAGAACTTTCTCAGGTGTATATTGAAAAGTCGAGAGGATCAAGACGTTCCCATGAGCCACAAACTGAAGATTGCCGGCTGGATCTCCGTTGGCGCCCTTGCCGGAGCCCTCACCACGGTGTCGCTGCAGACCGTCGCCCGTGGCTCGCTCGCGCCGTTGCCGCTGGAAGAGCTGCAGCAACTCGCCGCCGTTTTCAGCATGGTCAAGAGCGACTATGTCGAGCCGGTCGACGAGAAGAAGCTGATCACCGACGCCATCTCCGGCATGGTGGCCAGCCTGGACCCCCATTCGCAGTTCTTCGACCGGAAGTCCTTCAAGGAATTCCGTGAGAGCACGTCCGGCCGCTTCGTCGGCGTCGGCATCGAGATCTCGCAGGAAGACGGCCTCGTGAAGGTGGTCTCGCCGATCGAGGGCACGCCTGCCTACCGCGCCGGCATCAAGAGCGGCGACCTGATCACCAAGATCGACGACACCGCGGTCAAGGGCCTGTCCCTGTCGGACGCCGTCAAGCGCATGCGCGGCGAGCCCCAGACCAAGGTGATGCTCACGATCTACCGCAAGGACGAGAACCGCACCTTCCCGGTGACGATCACCCGCGAGGAGATCAAGACCCAGTCCGTCAAGGGCAAGGTCATCGAGCCGGGCTACGGCTGGATCCGCCTCTCGCAATTCCAGGAGCGCACCGTCGACGACTTCGCCCGCAAGGTCGAGGAGATCTACAAGCAGGAACCCAACCTGCGCGGCCTGGTGCTGGACCTGCGCAACGACCCGGGCGGCCTGCTGGATGCGGCCGTCGCGATCTCCGCGGCCTTCCTGCCCGAGAACGTCACGGTGGTCTCCACCAACGGCCAGCTGCCGGAGAGCAAGTTCATCTACAAGGCCGCGCCGGAGTTCTACCAGCGCCGTGCCGGCGCCGATCCGCTCAAGCGCCTGCCGGCGCAGCTCAAGACGGTGCCGCTGGTGGTGCTGGTGAACGAAGGCTCCGCCTCCGCTTCGGAGATCGTCGCAGGCGCGCTGCAGGATCATCGCCGCGCGACGGTGCTGGGCAGCCAGACCTTCGGCAAGGGCTCCGTGCAGACGGTGCGCCCGCTGGGTCCGGACACCGGCCTGAAGCTGACCACGGCGCGTTACTACACGCCGAGCGGCAAGTCGATCCAGGCCCGAGGCATCGTGCCCGACGTCATGGTGGACGAAACCGAAGAGGGCAACATCTTCTCGGTGCTGCGCACGCGTGAAGCAGACCTGGACAAGCACCTGGGCACCGGCCAGGGCCCCGAGTCCAAGGACCCCAACCGCGAGAAGGCCCGCGAGGAAGCGCGCAAGCGCGCCGAGGAAGAGGCCAAGAAGGGGCCCGGCGAGCGCAAGACCCAGCCGGAGTTCGGCTCCGACAAGGACTTCCAGCTGGTCCAGGCCCTCAACCAGCTCAAGGGCCGCCCGGTCGCCATCTCCAAGACGCAGGTCGTGGAGAACAAGGAAGAGAAGAAGGAGAACTGACATCGCGTGCCGCGCCAGCGCGGCAAACCGATGTCATCCCCGCGCAGGCGGGGATCCAGAAAAGCGGCCTCCGGGCCGCTTTTTGCTTGGGCGCCCTGGATTCCCGCCTCCGCGGGAATGACGCGGCAAGTGCAGCACAATCCCGCCCATGACCGACGACCAGCTCCTTCGCTACTCGCGCCACATCCTGCTGGACGAAGTGGGCGTGGAAGGGCAGCAGAAGCTGCTGCAGTCGCATGCGCTCGTCATCGGCGCCGGCGGCCTGGGGTCGCCGGTGGCGCTGTACCTGGGAACTGCGGGCGTCGGGCGCGTCACGCTGGTGGACCACGACGCGGTGGACCTGACCAACCTGCAGCGGCAGATCGCGCACACCCTCGAAAGGGTCGGCCGGCCCAAGGCCGAATCCGCGCGCGACGCGATCGGCGCCATCAATCCGGACGTCCTGGTGCGGCCGCTGGTGATGAAGATGGATGCGCAGGCGCTCGACGAACTGGTGCCGGGCGCCGACGTCGTCATCGACTGCACCGACAACTTCGCCACGCGCCAGATGATCAACGCGGCCTGCGTCGCGCACGGCAAGCCACTGGTGTCCGGCGCGGCGCTGCGCTTCGACGCGCAGGTCAGCGTGTTCGACACGCGCCTGCCGCAAGCCCCGTGCTACGCGTGCGTCTTCCCGCCGGACCAGGACCTCGAGGAAGCGCGCTGCGCGACGATGGGCGTGTTCGCGCCGCTGGTGGGCATCATTGGAGCGATGCAGGCGTCGGAAGCGCTGCGCCTGCTCACGGGCGTGGGGAGTTCGCTGGCGGGCCGCCTCCAGATGCTGGACGGCCGCAACATGGAATGGAGCGAGGTGCGCGTGAAGCGCGACCCCGCATGCCGCGTGTGCGCTGCGCGGCGCGCCTGAAGGTCAGTCCTCGAGCCCGAGCAGGCTGACGACGATGGCGTCCGCCTGCGGCGCCTGCAGCATCTGCACTTCGGCGGTGGCGGGCTCGCCCAGGGCGACCAGCGCCGCGGCGAGCAGCGTGCCGAAGACAACCATCACGGATTGGACGAACTGCTTCATGGGGTCTCTTTTCGGGGGACGGATGTTTCCCCTCCTCCCCAGGAGTGTCGGCCCGGCGCGACTGCTCCACGGTCGGCGTGCTGCCCGCAGGGGACGTCGCCGGCCGCGTCCTGTCCCGTAGGCGCATTCCTACCCGGCGCCCGAGGGGCCACTGGCACAATCCGCCCGGTCATCGAGGGGACCTGGACGCTCCGCGTCCGCACTGCGCTGCACCGTGGAACTGAAAACATTCATCGTCGAAGACAACGCGACCATCCGCGAAAACCTGATCGACACCCTGGCGGAGCTGGCTTCGGTCGTCGCCCTCGGATGGGCCGAAGGCGAGAAGGAGGCGTGCGCGTGGTTCGACGGCCACCGGGGCGAGTGGGACCTCGCCATCGTGGACCTGTTCCTCAAGCAGGGGAGCGGGCTGGGGGTGCTGGAGACCTGCCAGCAGCGTGAGCGCAACCAGCGGCTGATCGTCCTGAGCAACTACGCCACCGACGACATGCGCAAGCGCTGTGCGCAGCTCGGGGCCGATGCCGTGTTCGACAAGTCGAACGAGATCGATGCGCTGGTGGAATACTGCCTGGCGCTGGGCGAGCGCTCGCCGTAGGCCGGGTTGGCCGTCAGGCCACCCCGGCGCCACGAGCAGACTTCAGTCGATCAGCTTGTTCTTCAGCGCGTAGTACGTGAGGTCGCTGTTGGAGGAGAGGTTCATCTTCTCCATCAGGCGCGTGCGGTACGTGCTCACCGTCTTCACCGAAAGGGACAGCGCCTTGGCGATGTCGCCCGCCGTTTCGCCCTTGGCGAGCTTCAGGAACACCTGGAACTCACGCTCGGACAGCTGCTCGTGCGGCGCGCCGCCTTCCTTGCGATTGAGCTGCTGCGCGAGCAGCTCCGCGACGGCAGGGGAGATGTAGCGGCGACCCAGCGCGATGGTGCGGATCGCGTTGACGATCTCCATCGGCTCGCATTCCTTGTTCAGGTACCCGCTGGCGCCCTGGCGAATCAGGTTCATCGCGTAGTGCTCTTCCGGGTACCCGGACAGGATGAGGATGCCGACATCGGGCGCTTTCGCGCGGATCATGCCGAGCGCGTCGATGCCGCTCTGGCCCGGCATGGAAAGGTCCATGACGAGGACATCCATTTCGGTCGTCCGCACGAGATCGATCGCCTCACGTCCACTCGAAGCTTCGCCCACCACGCGCAGGTCGACTTGCTCGGAAAAGAACTGTTTGAGGCCCGACCGCACGATGGCGTGGTCGTCCACAATGCCCACTTTGATCATGCTTCACCTTCTACGCCAAGCTGTTTCATTGTGCCCCACTTCCGGTTGGAAATGGCCTACCCTTGAGTCATGACGTGCGCGGAATTTAATCACAACAGTGAGCCGTTGGGGTGAAAGGGTTGTCATCTTTCGCCTTGCCGCGTGTAGCCATCAGTCTGATCCTTGCAGTCCTGGCGGCCGCCGTGCTCATCGGTATCAACGAAACCGGGTTCCAGCAATCCACCCGTGCCCTCGACCGGATCGAGGAGTACACGCGCAACCGCAACGCGGTGCACAGCCTCCTGCAGGACGTGCTGGATGCGGAAACGGGCTCCCGCGGCTTCCTTCTGACCGGCGACCCCCGCTACCTGGAGCCGTACAACCGCGCGGTGGCGAAGATCGACCAGGACCTGGACGGCCTGCGCAGGACGTACGCCGGCCGGGCCGCGGAGGCGGCCTTGCTCGGCCAGCTGACCGGGAACGTGCAGCGCAAGCTGGCGGAGATGGACTTGTCGGTGCGCATGCGCAAGCAGGGCAACGAGGACGCCTGGAAGTTCGTGCTGCTGACGGACGTCGGCAAGGAGGACATGGATGCCATCCGCGAGCAGGCCAACAAGCTCATCCAGGGCGCCACCGACGGCATCGTCAATGCGCAGGAGCAGGTGCAGCAGTCCCTGGAGCTCGCCCGGCTCGGCATCGCGATCGTCGCCTTCGCGGCGCTGTCCGCCTTCTATCTCTATTTGCGCCAGAGCACGCGGCTGAAGCTCGCGGACGAGCAGCAGCAGGCCGCCTTGCAGCAGGAGCGGGACCTGCTGGAAGTGCAGGTCCGCGAACGAACGGCGACGCTGGCGCAGCTCGCCACCCACCTGCAGCAGGTGCGCGAGGAGGAGAGAGGCCACCTCGCCCGCGAGCTGCACGACGAACTGGGCGCCCTGCTCACCGCCGCCAAGCTCGATGTGGCCCGGCTGAAATCGAAGCTGGGTCCGCAACCCCCGGAAGTGGGCGACCGGCTGCAGCACCTGACCGAGTCGCTGAACAGCGGCATCGCGCTGAAGCGCCGCATCATCGAGGACCTGCGGCCGTCGTCGCTGGCCAATCTCGGCCTCACCGCGGCGCTGGAGATCCTGTCGCGCGAATTCTCCGAACGCTCCGGCGTGGAGGTGGCGACCAGCCTGGAGGACGTGGAGCTCGACGAGGCGCGCCAGCTCACCGTCTACCGCATCGTGCAGGAGTCCCTGACCAACGTCGGCAAGTACGCGGAGGCGAAGCACGTGGACGTCAGCGTGCGCGGCTACAGCAACCACGTCGAGGTCGAGGTGCGGGACGACGGCAAGGGCTTCGACCTGGCGCAGGGAAAGCCGTCCACGCACGGCCTCGCCGGCATGCGCCACCGCGTCGAAGCCGCCGGCGGCCGTTTGTCCGTGCAGTCCCGGCCGGGTGCGGGCACTCGCATCCAGGCCGTCCTGCCCAAAGCAGCCCCCATCGCTGCGTAGCCCGCCCGAGGCGCCCCCGACCTCCGCGTCGGCGGCGTCCTACAGCGCGGGCCCCGCGCTGACTACAGCGGTTCACGCCCGCCCCTGATCATGGGGTCAGCGCATATGCCTAAGCTAGCCGCAGGCACGACTTGCCGGCGTGCCGGAGTGCGCCGACGGCCGGCGCTTGCCATCCAACCGAACAAAGAGGAATCCCAATGAACGACCTGCATCCCCTCGACAGCACCCGCAAGCTCGCATCCGACGCTCTCGAGCGCGCGAGCAGCAGCATGAAGGATCTGCGCTCCGGCATGTCGGACCGGGCTTCCGCCGCCCAGCGCTACATGGGCGAATACGCCAGCGTCGGCAAGAACTACGTCAGCGAGCACCCGCTGAAGTCCGCGCTGATCGCCGCCGCCGTCGGCGCCGCCGTGGCCGGCCTGGTGCTGGCGATGCGCCACCGCCGCGACATCCAGGACCGCTACTTCTGAAAGCGGGCGCGCCATGCTGCACCCGATCTTCTCGGTGCTGATCTCGAAGCCCGAGCTGGTGATGGAACACGTCGCGGGCTACGCGGCGCTGGTGCGCGACGAGGCCTCGACGGCCGGCGTGCAGGTCGCCAAGCGCGCCATCGCATGGGGCGTGACGCTGGTCTCGCTCCTGCTGTTCCTGATCCTCGCAGGCGTGGCATTGATGCTGGGAGCGGTGAACGACCGGTTCCACTGGGCGCTGGTCGTCGTGCCGGCCATCGCGCTGGTGACGGCGATCGCCGCGTTCATGGTGGCCCGCAAGCCGCTACCGGACCGGGCATTCGGTGAATTGAAGGCGCAGCTGGACGCGGACGCGCAGGTGCTGCGCTCGATCGGTGCGCGCTCATGAGGGGAGACGCCATCCGATGAGCGACGCCACCGACAAGCTCGCGCGCACGCGCCAGGCCATCCTGGAGCACGTGGCCCGGCGGGAACGCCGCCACGACCCGCGCGAGGAAACGGCCCAGGGCTTTGCCGAAGCCGGCAGCCCGCCTTACGACGACGACGACATCCCCGACCCCGGCGAAGGCTGGTTCGGCCACATGAAGCACGCCGTGCGCACCTGGTGGCGCTACCACCCCGCCCACATGGCGGTGGAGCTGGTCACGCCGTTCGCGCGGAACTATGCGCGGCGCAAGCCCGTGCAGCTGCTCGGCATCTCGCTGGCGGCCGGCGCGGTGCTGACGTTCGCGCGGCCCTGGAAGCTGATCTCGATCGGCACGATCCTCGTCGCGGTGCTCAAGTCGGGCCAGCTGTCCCACCTGATCACGGCCGCGATGTCCGCGTCCGACTACCGCAAGGACCACAACCGGCCCGAGTGATTTCGGGCGAACCGGGCAAGGTGGTGCGGCTGCCCGGCGCGCCCTTCGTGAAAGTACCGCACCAGAAGAACCATCAATCTCTAGGGAGTTGAACATGAAACATACCCGCGCCATCGCCTTCGCCATCCTGACCGGCGTCACCCTCGTCTCCACCGGTTGCGCAGTGATGCGCGGCCAGACGGACGCCGCCACCTACGTGGACGACCGCACCATCACCACCGCCGTCAAGGCCAAGCTGATCGAGGACAAGCGCACCGGCGGCCTGTCGATCAACGTGGACACGCTCAACGGCGCCGTGGCCCTGTCCGGCTTCGCCAAGTCGCAGATGGAGAAGGACGCCGCCGGCCAGATCGCCTCCACCACCAAGGGCGTGCGCGAAGTCCGCAACAACCTGATCGTGCGTCCCTGATCCGGATCGCATGACACGGGCGGCGCCAGCCGTCCTGTGCAGGGCAGGCGGGCCCGAGGCGCGCCTGCCCTTTTCGTTTTCCGCACCGAAAGCCTTGCCATGAAAACCTTCCATTGCCAGTACTGCGGCCATCCGCTGTTCTTCGAGAACGTGGAATGCCTCAAGTGCAACAGCGCCCTGGCCTTCCTGCCGGATCGCCTGAACATGGCCGCGATCGAGGAAGTGGCGGGAGAGGAAGGGGTGTGGCGGCCGCGCGTGCGCGGGAAGAAAAAGCAGTCCGCCTCGCGCTATCGCCTGTGCGACAACCATACGAAGCAGAACGCGTGCAACTTCGCCGTGCCGGTCGCGGACCCCAATCCGCTGTGCGTGGCCTGCCGCCTCACGCGCGTGCTGCCCGACCTGACGCAGCCCGAAAATCCGGCACGCTGGTACCGGCTCGAGGTCGCCAAGCGGCGCCTGTTCTACACGCTCGGAAAGCTCGGACTGGTGGCCACCTCGCCGCCGGACGGCACGGCCGATGGCCCCATCTTCGAATTCCTCGCCGACATGCCGGGGCAGCCGGTGATGACCGGCCACAGCCAGGGCGTGATCACCATCAACGTGGCCGAGGCCGACGACGAGGAGCGCACGCGCCTGAAGGTCGCGATGCACGAGCCGTATCGCACGATCCTCGGGCACTTCCGGCACGAGTCCGGCCACTACTACTGGGACCGCCTGATCGACGAAGGTGGCCGCGTCGAGAGCTTCCGCGAGGTGTTCGGCGACGAGTCGCAGGACTACCAGCAGGCGCTGCAGGACCACTACGCGCGCGGCGGCACCATGCCGGAGTGGCAGGACCACTTCGTGAGCGAGTACGCCACCGCGCACCCCTGGGAAGACTGGGCCGAGACCTGGGCCCACTACCTGCACATGGTGGATCTGCTGGAGACGGCGGCCTCGTACAACATGACCGTGCCCAGCCAGGACGAACAGGAAGACGTCGACGAGGTGGTCAATCCGCTGGAGACGGGCAATCCGGACTTCAACCTGCTGGTGGAGCAATGGGTGCCGCTCACGCTGCTGGTGAACAGCCTGAACCGCAGCCTGGGGCAGGACGACGCATACCCGTTCGCGCTGTCCGTGGGCGCGCTGCAGAAGCTGCGTTACGTGCACGACGTGATCTGCGAGACCCGCTCGCGCGTCGCATCGGAAGGCGCGCGGCCGAACCGCGAAAAGGGCGGCGGTGCGACCGCCGCCGCGCCGCAAACCGCGTCAGCTGCTACGTGAGGCCGCGCCCGGCAGCGGGATCGGCCTGGCGCCGCGGTCCGCATCGGCCGCGGTTTCCTTCGCCGCGCCTTCCATGCCGCTGCGATTGATCTCCACGCTCGGCTGGGCGCGCTGCGGCATCTCGGTGTTCTCGACCTGGTCGCACGCGCCCAGCGCGAGCAGGCTGGCCAGGGCGGAGGCGGCAAGCGCCGCGCGGCCCATCTTGTTCTGCATGACTTCTCTCCCGGCTGGTGCGATGACGACAATCTAGGGCCGAGGCTCGGCGACCTTGGTCGGGGCCGGGAGCGAGCCGCCGTAGGAAGAGCGCGGCGCCCGCCCTAGGCGGCGTCGTCGGCTTCCATGTCGCGCAGGATGCGGTCGAGCCGCTGGGACAGCTGCTCGGTCGACAGCTTCTCGCGAAAGCGCGCCACCATCAGCGGCAGGCTCATCGGGCTGGGATGCCGCAGCGGCGCGAACACCAGTTCCTTGGCACGCATGGAGCGCAGCGCCCCGCCCAGGCGGGAGATTTCCAGCTCCTGGCTCAGCACCTCGTTCTCCGCCTGCGACAGCAGCAGGTTGTTCGCGTCGTACTTGCGGAACACCTCGAAGAACAGTGCGCTGGACGCCTGCAGCTGCCGCGCGCTCTT
>JAJNBO010000533.1 GCA_021156245.1 Ramlibacter sp.
CGGCCCCAGGTAGCGCCACTGCCCCACCGGCAGGTTGCCCAGCGTGACGCGGCCGATGCGCACGCGCTTGAGACCCACCACCTTCAAGCCGACTGCCTCGCACATGCGGCGGATCTGCCGCTTCTTGCCTTCGGTCAGCACGAAGCGCAACTGCTCCGGGTTCTGCCAGTCCACCCTGGCTGGCTTCAGCGCCTGCCCGTCGAGGCTGAGCCCGTGGCGCAGCCGCGCAATCTGCGCCGGCGGAAAGGCTGTTTGCACGTCGCTGCCCACGTTGCCGTAGGCGACGCGCACCAGGTACTCCTTCTCCACGCCGGAGTCCTCGCCGATCAGCTGGCGTGCCACGCGGCCGTCCTGCGTCAGCACCAGCAGGCCGGTGGAGTCGATGTCCAGGCGGCCCGCCGGCGCCAGGCCTTTCAGCTGCGACGGCGCGAAGCGATGCGGCGACCGGTCCTCCTTCCAGCGATTGCGCCCCTGCACCAGGACGATCGCGGGCTCGTAGCCGTCCTCCGCCTGCCCGCTGACATAGCCCATGGGCTTGTGCACCAGCACAGTCACTTGTTCGCGTTGCTGGCCGCGGGCCTTGGGGTCCACCTCGATGCGGTCGTTCACGCCCACCTGCAGCCCCATCACGGCGACGCTTCCGTTCACCTTGACCCAGCCCCTGGCGATCCAGTCGTCGGCTTCGCGGCGGGAGCACAGGCCCAGTTCGGCCATGCGTTTGTTCAGGCGGGAGGTGGCGGCAGGCGATTCGGCGTTCATGTCAGCCGCGGATTGTGCACATGCGCAGGGCGGGTCAGGCGGCCCGCGCGCGCCGCGTCAGGGCGCCCCTGCGCAGCGCCTGCAGGTCCAGCACGCGCAGGCCGCCGTAAGCGACTTCGATGACGCCCTGCTCCTGCAGTGACGAGAGCGCCTCGTTCACGCGCTGCCGCGATAGACCGACGAGGTAGGCCAGCTCCTGCTGGGTGATGCGAAGCACCTCGCCGACGCCGGGGAACAGCACCGGGTTGAACAGCGCACCCAGGTTACGGGCCACGCGCAGGTCCGGGTCGTTCATGCGGTCGATCTCCAGCGCGGCGATGAACTGCGCCAGCCGTTCGTTCAGCTGGTTCATCACGAAGCGGTTGAAGCCGATCGAGTGGTCCAGCAGCCAGTGGAAGGTGTCGACCGGCAGGCCGGCCACCACGCTCTTGCGCAGCGCCTGGATGTTGTAGCGGTAGACCTCGCGCTTGAGCACGGTGCCCTCGCCGAACCAGCCACCCGGCGGCAGGCCGCTGAAGGTGATGGTCTGGCCCTGCGCGTTGTCGGAGCTCATTTTGAGCAGGCCTTCGATCACGCCGAACCAGTAGGTGACCGGCCGGCCGATGCGGCAGAGCGTGTCGCCGGGCAGCGCGTCGCCCACGGTGATGGCCTGCACCGCCATGTCGCGCTCCTTCGGCAACAGCACGCCCAGCCACGGGATGCCGGCGAGCTCGGCCTCGGTGGGTTGGCGGCGACGCTGGTGCAACGAAAGTTCGGATGCCATCTGTGCCTCGGGCAGCCCCTATGAGGGCTATCCCTGAAATTGTCGTCGCAAAGACAGAATGACGTCAAACCGGGGCCTACATTGCGCTTCCTATGGAGACCACTTTCCCCCGGCTGCTGCTGCAGCACGCCGCGCAACGGCCCGGCGCCGCGGCCATGCGCGAGAAGGAATACGGCATCTGGCAGGCGCTGTCGTGGGCCGACCTCGCGCGCATGGTGGACCACCTCGCCTGCGGCCTGCACCAGGCAGGGCTGCGGCGTGGCGAGCACATGGTGGTGGTCGGCGCCAACCGGCCGCGCCTGTACGCCACCATGCTGGCCGCGCAGGCGCTCGGTGCGATCCCCGTGCCGCTGTACCAGGATGCCGCCGCCACCGAGTGCGTCTTCCCGATCAACAACGCCGAAGTGCGTTTCGCCCTGGCCGAGGACCAGGAGCAGGTCGACAAGCTGCTGGAGATCCGCCCGCAGTGCCCGCAGCTGTCCACCATCTTCTACGACGACCCGCGCGGCTTGCGCAACTACGCCGAGAGCGGGCTGTCGTCGATGGACCAGCTGCTCGCCGCGGGTGAAGCCTTCGGCCGCGAGAACCCCGGCTTCCTGCAACGCGAGGTGGACACGGGCAAGCCCGACGACGTGGCTGCGATGTTCTTCACCTCCGGCACGACGGGCCAGCCGAAAGGCGTGGTGCACACGCACCGCACGCTGCTGGACCGAGCGCAGGCAGGCGCCGAGTTCGACAAGCTCACCGAGAAGGAAGAAGTGCTGGCCTACATGCCGCCTGCCTGGGTCGGCCAGAACATCTTCAGCTACGCCCAGTGGCTGGCCTGCGGCTACGTGGTGAACTGCCCCGAGTCCGCCGGCACGGTGATGATCGACCTCAAGGAGATCGGCCCCACCTACTATTTCGCGCCGCCGCGCATCTTCGAAGGCCTGCTGACCAGCGTGATGATCCGCATGGAGGACGCCAGCGCGATCAAGCGCAGGATGTTCCATTCCTTCATGAGTACGCCATCGGCAACGTGCTGGTGTACGGCCCGTTGCGCAACAACCTGGGCATGTCCCGCGTGCGCGTTGCGTACACGGCGGGCGAGGCGATCGGCCCGGACCTGTTCACCTTCTACCGCGCCATCGGCGTCAACCTCAAGCAGCTGTACGGCTCCAC
>JAJNBO010000064.1 GCA_021156245.1 Ramlibacter sp.
CGTGCAGCGTCGCCCGGTCGGCCAGCGGCGCCAGCGCCTGGCGCACCAGCGCCAGGTCCGCCAGTGCGTCGCGCGTGCCTTGCAGGAACAGCATCGGCAATCGCACGTCGGCCAGGTGGGCGGCGCGCTCGGTCGACGGCTTGCCGGCGGCATGGAGGGGAAAGCCGGTGAAGACCAGCCCACGCACGTCGGGCAACGGCTGGGCGGCCTGCGCCTGCGACGTCATGCGGCCACCGAACGACTTGCCGCCGGCGAAGAGCGGGACGCCCGGCAGCCGATGCCGCGCCTCCTGGACTGCCTGCCGTACCGTCGCATGCGCCACGGCCGGGGGGTCGGGACGGCGCGAGCCTTGCTGCATGAAGGGAAACTCGAAGCGCAGGCAGGCGATGCCGCGTTCCACCAGCCCGTGCGCCATGGCTGCCATGAAGGCGTGGTGCATGCCAGCGCCGGCGCCATGCGCGAAGACGTAGCAGGCCTGCGGCGCTGCCGGGGTATCGAGGATCAGGTCAGGTTGCAAATCGCGCTCCCGGCTGCGCCGACAATAGGCGCCGTCATGATGCGACCTTGCGCCTTCCGGCTTCTTTCCATCGCCTGCATTGTGCTGCTGGCTGCGTGCGACGCGGGACCGGCCGCCGGCACCCGGCTGCGACCCGGCGACGCGGCGACGGTCGCGCTGGGCCGCAAGGTCTACGACCTGCATTGCGCCACGTGCCACGGCGCCCAGCTGCAGGGCCAGCCGAACTGGCGCGAGCGTGACGCCACCGGCCGATTGCCGGCGCCCCCGCACGACCGCACCGGCCACACGTGGCACCACCCCGACGACGTCCTGTTCCGCATCACCAAGCACGGCGTGGCGAAGGCCGCCAACCTGAAGGACTACGTGTCGACGATGCCTGCGTACGAAGGCGTGTTGAGCGACGCGGAAATCGTCGCGGTGCTGTCGTACATCAAATCCACGTGGCCCGCGGACATTCGCCGCAAGCACGACGAACTCAATGCCAGCGCCGCGGCGCAGAAACACTGAGCGGCCGGAAGTTCCCCCTTGTCAGGCAGCCGGGCCATCGTCCGACACCGCGCTCAGACCTTTTCGCTCTTAGCAAACCACCATTGACCATTTCCATCGCGGCGCATCGCTGCGTACAGTGGGCAGCACTGACAAGAGGCTGCGCATGACGATTTCTGCAATCACGTTGATCTGGCTGGTGGTCGCCGTCGTAGGCGGGCTGCTGGCGTATACCGCCTCGTCGCTGCAAAAGGACATGGACGGGTACTGATCCCGCCACCGCGGCCCTGCCGCGGCGACCCCTTCAAGCGTTCTGCATCCCGGCCGCGTCGCTGATGCGCCGCATCGGCGAGACCAGCCAGGCGAGCGCGGCGATCGAAGCCAGCGCTGCGCCGCAGATTGCGAACAATGCCACGAGCGAGACGTGCAGCAGCACCCAGCCCGTGACGGCCGAGGCCACCGGCACCAGGCCCATGAAGATGAACATGAAGAGGCTCATGGCCCGGCCGATCATGGCCGGCGCCACTCGGCGCTGGATCCAGGTGAACACGGCCACCTGCATGAAGCCGCCCAGCACCCCGATGGACACCATCAACAGCACGCCTTGCCAGGCCGCGGTGATGCCGCCCACCGGCATGAAGAGCAAGCCGATCGCGATGTCCGCGAGCAGCACGCTGGTGCCCAGCGTGCCGATGCGCAGGCCCGGCCGCATGCCCGAAAGGACCATGCCGAACAAGGTGCCGCCACCGTGCGCGCCGATCATCAGCCCCAGGGCCGAGGCGCCCAGTTCCGGGCGGCTGCTGGCCAGCACGGGCAGCGCGATGTGCAGCGGCCCGAGCACGAGCACGGCCACCGCTGCCCAATACAGGTAGCAGGTGCGCAGCTCCGGGTCGCGCCCCACCTGGCGCAGGCCGTCGGCGATGGAACGCCACAGACCTTCCTGCTGCGGCGCGGCAGGCATGGCGTGCATCCGCACGCGCGCGAGCGTCCATGCGGAAAGCGCAAAGCTCGCGGCATCCAGCGCGAAAGCCATCGCGATGCCGGGCGCCTGCTGGGCCGAGCCTCCGCCGTCGCCGAACACGGCGATCAGCAGTCCCGCAGCGAGCGGACCCAGGAACATGCTCAGTTGACGCAGACCCATCATCACGCCGTTGGCTGCCCCCAATTGCGCGGGCTGCAGCGCGTGCGGCAGGATGGACGTGCCCGAAGGAATGCTGAAGGCGCTGCTGATGCCGATGGCCAGCGCCAGCAAGTACAGCACCGGCAAGAACAGGCCGCCGAACCAGGCGCCCGCGGCGAGCACGCCCAGCAAGACCGTGTTGACGTACTTGGTCACCATCAACACCCGCTTGGGCGAGAGGCGGTCGACGACTGCGCCGCCAATGAGGATGAAGAGCGCGCGCGGCACGCCGATCAGGGCCAGCACGATGCCGAGGGCCGCGCTGTCGCCGGTCAGGCGCAGCACCAGCCAGGGGAAGGCGATGAGCGTGAACTGGTCGCCCAGCAGCGAGATGGCGCTGCCGGCCATCAGCCAGCGGAAGTTGCCGTCGCGGAACAGGGCCGCGCGGGCGGTGGAGTCGGTTTGCATGGAGAGACCTCGGCGTGCGATGGGCCGGACTGTGCGGCCTCACGTAACGTGAGGGTCAAGCGCCGGATGTCGCCTGCAGCAGGAACTCGCGCACTTCGCGCGACACCGGCGACCCGGCCAGCAGCAGCGGGTGCGCGGTGTGCAAGGTCTGCATCCGCGCGCGCAAGTCGGCGTCGCCTCCGGCGGCCTGGTCCAGCAGCGCCAGCCAGCGCCTGGCCAAAGCACGTGCGGCGGCCCCCGTCGCCGGCTTGCCCGCCTTCAGCAGGCTGCGGCCGGCAAGCTCGATGGTTTCGTAGTCCGCGTCGGGCACCGGGCGGAAGCCCTTCAAATGCCGCTCCTCGAAGTGCTGCCGCAGCAGGCCCACGCGGAAGGCGAGGGCTCGCTCCATGAACTCCATCACCTCGGTGGAAGGCGCCCCGCGGATCCCGTGCGCCGACGGTTCACTCCGGTACATCGCGCCCCAGCGCTCCATCAGGGAGAAGTCCCCGTCCATCCACTGCACCATCAGGCCCATCCAGCGGCGGGTGAGCACCTGCGCCTGCTCCGTTTCGATCGTTCCGCCACCCTGGAGGTACGCGCGCACATCGTCGAGCAGCAAGAGCCATTCGCGCTCGATGCGCGCATACGCCACCAGGATCTGCTTCAGCTCGCCCGCGGTGAAGTACTTGCCGTAGGTCGCCATCAACGCGAGGCTCCGCACCCACTCGCCGACTTCGGGCGCGCGCCCCTTCAGCAGCCCTGCGTGCAGCAGCGACAGGCGGTCGTGCAGCTCGGTGGCCTGGCGGATCTGCTGCTGCAGCGCGCGCATCTGCTGCTCGAGGATGGCCTCGATGGAGGCGTTCCCGCCATCGAGCAGCGGTGCGATTTCCGCCAGCGGCAGGCCCAGGTAGCGCAGCGCCTGGATCGCGTGCAGGCGGGCGACGTCGGCTTCACCGTACATGCGGTAGCCGGACTCGGACCGGCCGGATGGCTTGAGCAGGCCGATCTCGTCGTAGTGGTGCAGCGTCCGGACGGTCAGGCCCGTCGAGCGTGCGAGCTCACCGACCTTCAGTTGCATGCGGCGGGAACTCATAGGAAGCCATCACCACGCTCATGGCTTCGTCGACGAAGATCTGCTCGCCCGTGTCCGCGCCGGCGGCGCCCGCCACCACCATCAGCGGCAGCAGGTGGTCTTCGCGCGGGTGCGCCAGCCGCGCGGCGGGGGCGGACTGCCACTCCACCAGCATGCGGTTGCGCTGCGCAGGATCGCGCTGGCGGATCGCCTCGTGCAGGTAGGCCTCGAACTGCTGCGAGACCGGCATCGAAGCGGGCTGCCGGAAGCCGCGCATGTTGTGGTACGTGAGGCCGCTGCCCATGATCAGCACGCCTTCGTCGCGCAGCGGCGCGATCGCCTGGCCCAAGCGGATGTGCTCGGCGGGGTCGTAGCCGCTCTTCATCGACAGCAGCACCACCGGGACGTCGGCATCCGGGTACATCAGCCACAGCGGGACAAAGGTTCCGTGGTCGAAGCCGCGCTGCGGATCCTCCAGGCACGGCATGCCCGCTTGCGTGACCAGGTCCCTGACGCGAGCGGTCAGCGCCGGTGACCCCGGTGCAGGGTATTGCAGCTTGTAGGTGTGCTCGGGGAAGCCGTAGTAGTCGTAGTCCATGGGCGGCTTGTCCGCCGTCGACACCGAGAACTCCTGCGCCTCCCAGTGCCCGGTGATCATCAGCACCGCTTTCGGCCTGGCGGGCAGCCGTTGCGGCAGGGCCGCGAACTCCCGCGCGGTCCTGGCGAAGATTTCCTTCATGCCGTCGACCCAGGGCCAGGGACCGCCGCCGTGCGAGACGAAGAGGACGGGAAGACGTGGCGTGGTGGGCATGAGGGGCTCCTTCGATGCCCTGATTCTCGCCTGCCCGGAGCCTGTATGCTGGACTGCATGAAACGCCTCGCCTGCGCCTGCCTGCTGCCGCTGTTCACTGCGTTGCTGCCGGGCCAGGCCGCAGCGGAGGATTGCGATCCGCGGTTGGCGAAGTCGCCGCAGGCCGTGCCGGGCGCGTGCAGCTTCCAGAACCCGCCGAACCCGGATGCCAAGCCGCATCGCTCCAGCTGGGATATCTGGTCGCGCATGCTGCTGGAAAAGAAGCAGGGCACGGTGCCGGTGGATCCGGTGCCGGTGCGCCGATTGAACCGCGCGGCGCTCGATGCGCTCGACAACGGCGCCAACCACATCATCCGCCTCGGCCACTCCTCGCACCTGCTCAAGCTGCGGGGCAAATGGTGGTTGATCGATCCCGTGTTCGGCGAGCGGGTGTCACCGGTGTCCTGGGCCGGGCCGAAGCGATTCCACGAGCCGCCGCTGGCCTTGCAGGACGTGCCGCCGATCGAGGCGCTGGTGCTGTCGCACGACCACTACGACCACCTGGACGTGCCGACCATCGAGGCGCTGAAGGACAGGGTGCAGAAGTACTTCGTGCCGCTCGGCGTGGGTGCGCGGCTGCGCGACTGGGGCGTGCCGCCGGACCGCATCGAGGAATTCGACTGGTGGCAGGAGCGGAAGTGGGGCGACGTCGTGCTGACCGCCGCGCCCGCCCAGCACTTCTCCGGCCGCACGCTCTGGGACCGCAACCGCACGCTCTGGGCGTCATGGCTGCTGCGCAGCGGCAACGAGCGCATCTTCTACAGCGGGGACACCGGCTACTTCCCGGGGTTCAGGGACATCGGCACGCGCCTGGGCCCGATCGACATCGCGCTGATGGAGAACGGGGCGTACGACAGCTACTGGCCCACCGTGCACATGACGCCGGAAGAAACCGTCCAGGCCTTCCAGGACCTGGGCGCGCGCACGCTCTACCTGGTGCACAACAGCACCTTCGACCTGGCGTTCCACGGCTGGCGCGATCCGCTCGAGCGCGTCGCCTCGCTGGCGCAGCAGCGCGGGCTGGACCTGGCGACGCCGGAGATCGGGGAGGTCCTCACGCTGGGCAAGCCGCGCGAGAACCGCAAGTGGTGGGAAGGCCTGCGCTAGGAGGAACCCGGATGCCTGAAAAACTGTTCACCAGCGGCCGCATCCGCAAGGCGGTCTACGACACGGCTTCGCAGCAGCTCGACCTGCACTGGGACAACAAGTCCGTGCTGGCGTACAAGCAGGTGCCGCAGGAGGTCTTTCGCCGGCTGTGCAGCGCGCCCAATCCGGCCACTTACTGGGAAGACCGCATCGCCGAGGAATATCCGAAAGGCGTACCCATGAAAAGCGGCTCCGCGCCGGCCGCGCCCAAGGACCTGGGAGACCTGTTCGGCGGCGACTGAGTGGTGCATCATCCCGGCATGACGCACATCCACAGGCGACACCTTCTCGGCGGCGCCGCCGCCATGGCCGGCTCCCTCGCCTTCCCTGTCCTGGCGCAGTCGTGGCCGACCAAGCCGGTGCGCTTCGTCGTGCCGTTCGCGCCAGGCGGCAGCTCGGAAATCGTCGCTCGCGCCGCCGCCGGTGAGTTGAGCAAGACCCTGGGCCAGGGCGTCTTCGTGGACAACAAGCCGGGCGCCTCGGGCAACATCGCCATGGCCGAAGTGGCGCGGGCCGACGACCAGCACACCGTGATCCTCGGGCACATCGGCACGCTTGCGGTCAACCCCTACATGTTCGACAAGCTGCCGTACGATCCCATCAAGGACTTCAAGCCGGTCAGCCTGCTCGCCAAGGTGCCCAGCCTCTATGTCGTCCATCCGGACGTGCCGGCGAAGAACCTGCGGGAATTCGTCGCGCTGGTCAAGGCGAAGCCGGGCACCATGAACTATGGTTCCGCGGGCAACGGCAGCGCCGGCCACTTGGCCATGGAATACCTGAAGATGACCGCCGGCATCTTCATCACGCACATCCCGTACAAGGGCACCGGCCCGCAACTCACGGACCTGCTGGCAGGACGCCTGGATGCGGCGTCCGTCGGCGCATCCGCGATCATCCAGCACATCAAGACGGGCAAGCTGCGTTGCATCGCCACCGGCTCCGCGCAGCGCATTCCCCAGTTGCCCGACGTGCCCACCGTCGCCGAGCAGGGCTTCCCCGGCTTCGAGATGACGCAGTGGTACGGCATGCTGGCGCCGGCATCCATGCCGCAGGCCAACGTGGACAAGCTGGCCGCCGAAACACAGAAGGCCCTGCGCTCCCAGGCAGCGGTGGACCGCCTGAACCAGGATGCCGCCATCGCCGTGGGCGGCACGCCGGCGGAGTTCGCGCAGTTCATCGCCGGCGAGCAGCGCCGCTGGAAGCAGGTGGTCGAGCGCGCGAAGATCAAGCCGGAGTGAGCCGGCCGATTCGGGAAGCGACCATGCCGAAAGCAATCACCCTCGCGCTGCTGTCCCTCGCGTTGGCGGGCTGCTCCAGCCTGCCGCCGGCGCAGGTTTCCGGCTCCGCCTGCGATGCGGGCGAAGCCACCTACGCCTGCCAGGTCGAGCGTTACCACAACGTGTCGCAGTAGCGGCCGCCGGCACGCGGCGCCCCCATGCAGCTGCACTACCTCGACTTCGACTACAGCGACGAGGAGTCGGGCCGCGGCACGTTCGACGCGATGGCGGCCGTGGATGCGTCCCGCCTGCCGATGCTCATCGCCGAGATCCGGGCTGTCCTGAGATGGGCCGGCGCGGCCTGGGGCGCCGCGGGTGCGCTGGGCGACGAGGGTGACTGGGACTTTGCGTTGCACGCCGTCGTCGAGCCGGATGCGCCGTTGCAGGCCACGTACGACGAACAGCGGCGCGAAGTGGTGCTCGCGCCTGTTCCGGACGGATCGCTCGTGACGGTGACGTTGACGTTGAGCGGATCTCCGGCGTTCTGCCAGGCGCTGCGAGGGGAATTCGCCATCGACTGAGGGCTGGCGCCGCATGCTTTGTCCGGGAACGAAGCGTGGGCAATGACCTCGGGCGCAGAATCGTTCTCCCTTGCACTCGCCGGAGACTGTCCATGCCTTCCGCCCAAGCCATCGCCGCGCGCCGCCGCGCCTTCCGCCAGCTGCACGCGTCCGGCTGCTTCGTGATCCCCAATCCCTGGGACATCGGCAGCGCGCTGTACCTTCAGCGCCTGGGTTTCAAAGCGCTGGCGACCACCAGTTCCGGCGCGGCATGGCGGCACGGCATGGCCGACGGGCAGATGTCCGTGGAGGAAGTGCTGGTGCACCTGCGCGAGATCGTCGGCGCCACCGAGCTGCCGGTGAACGCCGACTTCGAAGCTGGCTTCGCCGATGACGCCGACGGCGTGGCGCGCAACGTGCGGCTGGCCGTGGAGACCGGCGTGGCCGGCCTTTCCATCGAAGACTCCACCGGGAATGCCGATGCACCGCTGCGCGACATCCCCACCTCGGTCGAGCGCATGCGCGCCGCGCGCGCGGCCATCGACGCCGCCGGCGGCGACACCTTGCTGGTCGGCCGCGCGGAGAACTTCATCGTGGGGCGGCCGGACCTGGACGACGCGATCCGCCGCCTGCGGGCCTATGCCGAAGCCGGCGCCGATTGCCTGTACGCGCCCGGCATCAAGACGCGCGAACAGATCGCGGCCGTCGTGGCGGCCGTGGCGCCGAAGCCGGTGAACCTGCTGATCGGCTTCCAGACGGACCTGACGATGCGCGACATCGAAGCCCTGGGCGTGCGCCGCGTGAGCGTGGGCGGCGCGATGGCGCGGTCCGCCTGGGGCGGCTTCATGCGCACGGCGCAGTTGATCGCCACGGAGGGCAAGTTCGACGGCTTCGCGTCGGCGGCTTCCGGGGTCGAGCTGAACGGCATGTTCCGCGCCGCGGACCGCTAGCCTCAGCGCCGCTGCTTCGGCCCGAACAGCACCACCACGCCATCGTCGACGACCCGGATCTCGTCCGGCTCCAGGCCCATCGTCTCCGGCAGCGCGAGCTCTCCCGCCGCGAACCGGTGCAGGACGATCTCGCCCACGGCGTCACGCGCCAGCTTGGGCAGGACGCGCTGCAGCAGTTGCGCGGTGTCCGGCAGCAAGCCCGGCGCGCGCAAGCCGAGCACCTCCAGCTGGTGGGCGCGCACCGTACGGTCCGATGGTTCGTAGCGCAGGGCGAAGGCGATGTCGAGTTCGGCGGATTGGGTCTCTTGCATCGGCATGCCGCCGATCTGCGCCACCAGCCCCGCGCCGAGCAGGTTGCGGGAAGGCAGCAGGAGCAGCCGCGGCGCGCTGATGCGCAGGTCCACGATGCCGGTGACGCCGAAGCGCACCGGAAACCGTGCGGAGAGCGCGTGGTGCAGCTCCCGCGCGTGGATCTTGTGACGAGGCCGCGCCGCGTCGGCCTGCGCCAAGGCGCGGGCGACCGGCAAGCAGGCGAGGGCGGCAATCAACAGGCGGCGGTGCATGGCCCGCCCATTGTCGCGCCTCAGCGCGGAGCGGCGCCGGTGGCCGAGCCCGAGCTGCCGGGGCTGGCGGCCGACGGGTTGGCAGCCTTGTTGGCGTCCGTGCTGTTCTTGGTTTCGGCAGCGTTGCCCATGGTCGTGGAGCGGCCGGACATGGACGAGCAGGCGGCCAGCGAGACGATGAAGATGGAAACGGCAAGGGTCTTGAACATGATGGTGGATCCGGTGACCGCCTCGACTCCGGCGGTATGAAGGCAACCGGTGGCTGCCCATGTATTACGACGACCGGCTACGTATCGTTCCGTAAGCACCTGCGACCGGGCCGCGCCAGAGGCAAGCGGGTGCCGCCGTGCACCTTGTCCTACCCCGGCAGCCGAGACGATCACGAGCTTGCGCTTGGGATCGATGAAGATGCCCTGGCCGAAGATGCCGATGGCGCCGAAGCTGCCGTCGTCATAGGTCCACCATTGGTATCCGTAGCCACGCCCCGGCCGCTGGATGTCGGTGCGCTTGCTGGTCGCTTCAGCGAGCCAGCCTTCCGGCACGATGGGCTGCCCGTCGGCACGCGCGCCATCCAGGATGAACAGGCCGAAGCGGGCGAAGTCGCGCGAAGCCGCCTGGATGCAGCAGCCGCTGATCTCCTGGCCCGTGCGGCTGAGGATCCAGGTGGCTTGCTGCTCCATGCCGCCGGGCACCCAGACCTTTTCCGACAGGTAGGTCGACAACGGCTTCTTCGTCGCCTGCGTCACCAGGACGCCCACCAGGTTCGTTTCGCCGGTGCTGTAGTTCCAGCGCGTGCCCGCCGGCACGTCGCGCGGCAACTTGCGCAGGTAGCTGACGAGCGCGTCCACGCCTTCCTCGGGCTTGTGGTTGTTGAAACGCGCGACGTCGGAGTTCGGGTCGCTGTAGTCCTCGTTCCAGCGCACGCCCGAGGTCATGGTCAGGAGCTGGCGGATGCTGACCGCGTCGTACGCCGAGCCTTTCATCTGCGGGATGTAGTCGGTGACCTTGTCGTCCATGCTGCGGATGTGGCCGTCGCGCAGAGCGGCGCCGACCAGCGTGGAGGTGATCGACTTGGCCACCGAGAAGCTGGTCCAGCGGCCATCCTTGTCGAAGCCCAGTCCATAGCGTTCCAGCCGCAGTTTGCCGTCGTGCACCACCAGCAGCGCCGCGCTGCGCTGGCCTGCCATGTACGCGTCCACGTCCAGGGGCAGCTTCAGGGGTGCGCCCGGGGGCAGGGGGCGTGGCGTGTTGCCCGCCGGGACGACCCGGGCCTTGGCCAGGACCGGCAGGCGGTCCAGCGCGCGGAAGGCCGCGTCGCGCTGCGGCTGGCTCCAGAACAGCAGGTCCTTGTTGGTCGGCACCGTGGCCAGCAGGCCGCGCGTTTCCTTGTCCAGGCTGAACCAGCCCGCGGCGGCGGCCACCAGCAGCACCGCCAATGCGGCGAGCGCGATCTTCTTCGGTTTCATGCGCCGCATTGGACCAGATGCCGGCCGACGATGGAACAGCGAACGACCGGGTAGAGTTGGCTGCATGAACAGACTGCAGGTGGAATTGCAACGTCTCTATGGAAGCGCGGGCGCACCGGACCGGGCCGCCGTGCTGGAGCTCGCCGGTGCCGGCGGCTGGGCGGAGCTGGCGAAGGTGTGGCAGGGCGTGCAGGCGGACCTGGACCTGCCGGCGCCGGGCATTGCGGTCAACGGTTCGGAACCTTCGGGACGTGCCCGCGGCGAGGGTGCGCCTGGTGCTGCGACCCGCGACCACGCTTCCCGTGCAGACGGACACCGACCGCTGGTCTGCCTTCGTCACGCCGGACCTGGCCGCGCTCTTCGACCAGGGGCCCTGGCTCGACATGCCCCCGGGCACCGAGGCGCAAGCGGAACTCCTGTCGCGGCTGCGGGGAATCCGTCGCGACGGCCTGGAGCGCGCGCTGCAGCGGCTGGAGTCCGCGGAGCAGGTTGCGGCAACGACGACGGTCGAACCCGCCAGGGGCGAGGAGGAGGACCCCCGGCGCTTCCTGCTGCGCGTGATGAACGACGCGGGCGTGGACATGGGCTTGCGCATCGAGGCCGCCAAGGCGTTGCTGCACGAGGGCGCCCGCCGATGAGCGCGATCCTTAAGACCTTGCCCAACGGCGTGCGGCTGCTCGCGATCCCCATGCCGCACGTGCAGAGCGCCAGCGTCGGCGTGTTCCTGCGGGTGGGCTCGCGCGACGAGTCGCCCGCCACCAACGGCATCAGCCACGTGCTGGAGCACATGGCGTTCAAGGGCACCACCAGCCGGTCCGTGCAGGAGATCAACCTCGACGCCGAGCGGCTGGGCGCGGACGTCAACGCGTTCACCAGCAAGGACACCACGGCCTATTTCATGAGCGGGCTGGGCAGGCACGTCGACCAGTTCCTCGGCATGACCGCGGACATCGTGTTGAACAGCACCTTCCCGCCGGCGGAATTGCAACGGGAGCTGGACGTGATCCGGCAGGAGGCGATCGAGTACGCCGAGGATCCGGAGGAGCACTCGGGCGAGTTGCTGGACCGGGCGATCTGGGGCGACCACCCGCTGGGCATGCCGGTGATCGGTACCCTGGAGAACATCGAGCGCTTCACGCGCGACGACGTCGTCGCGCACGTGCAGTCGCACTACGTGGCGGAGAAGACGGTGGTGGCGGCCGCGGGCAGCTTCGACGTCGATGCCTTCATGGCCGATGCGGAGCGCCTGTTCTCGGGCATGCGGCGCTCCGGCGAGGCGGAGCCCGCGTTGCAGGTGCCCAGGCACATCGGCAACGCGATGGGCAAGCGCTTCACGCAGGTGTCGCAGGTGTTCGTCAACCTGTCCTATCCCGTCGTGCCACTGGACGTGGACGCCATCCTGCAACAGCGCTGGCGCGTCGCCGCATCACTGGCGTCCACCTTGTTCGGCGGCGGCATGTCGTCTCCGCTGACCGACACGGTGCGCGAGCGGATGGGGCTGGCCTACAACGCACAGACCTCTTCGGAGCATGGCGACACGTGGTTCAACCTGATCGTCCACGCCGTCACCACGCCGGACAAGCTGGAGCAGCTGGTCACGGCCACCGGCGCGCTGCTGCGCGACCACGCGTGGAGCATCGACCCGGTGCACCTGGAACGCGCGAAGAACCAGCTCGCCGTGTCGCGCGTGCAGTCGTCCGAGCGCAGTTACGCCAGCATGGAGCGTGCGGTCGAAGAGCTTTTCGTGCACGGCACGGTGACGCCGGTGCAGGAGTCCATTGCGCTGATCGAGTCGATCCAGGCCGACGAGGTGCGCGCCGTCTTCGAGCGCATGCTGCAGGCGCCGCCGGCCCTGGCGATCACCGGCAAGGGCGCCAGCCCGAAGGCGGCGGCGCAGCTGGCCGCCGCGCTGGCCGCGGCTACTCGTGGCCCGACGACCACCGCGGCAAGGTCAACCCCGTCACCAGCGCCAGCACGCGCAACCCGGTGGCGCAAGCCGCGCCGGTGATCAGCCCCAATCCCGGCGGCACCCCCAGGTGCTGCGCAAGCACCAGCACCCAGCCCCCGATGAACGCACAGATGGCGTACGGACGGTGGTCCCGCAACGCGGTGGGAATCTCGTTGCACACGATGTCGCGCAGCACGCCGCCGAAAGTGGCGGTGATCACTCCCATCAACACGGCGACGATGCCCGGCAAGTCCTGCGCCAGCGCGAGCTGCGTGCCGCTGGCGCTGAACAGGCCCAGCCCCAGCGCGTCCGGCCACTGCATCGCCCTTTCGGTGGGGGCGAAATGCTTCGCGCGCAGGAAAAACATCGCGGCGGCACAGAGACCCAGCAGCGCCCACAGCCACTCGGAATGGGCGACCCAGAAGAAGGGCCTGCGATCGAGCAGCACGTCACGCAGCGTGCCGCCGCCGAAGGCCGCCAGTCCTGCCACCAGGCACACGCCCACGGCGTCCAGCCGCTTGCGGGCCGCTTCGAGCAGGCCGGACAGCGCGAACGCCAGGGTGGCGAGCGCCTCCACCACGGTGAGCAGCAAGGAGAGCAGGGGCGGGTTGGACATCCCGCGATTGTCACGCCTGCCGAAGACTTAAGATCAGCCGATGCAGTACACCGTCGCCGTTCGCACCCTGTGCGAGTTCACCGCCAAGCGCGGCGACCTGGACCTGCGGTTCACGCCCACGCCGACCGCTCAGGAAGGCATGGCCGGCCACCAATTGGTGGCTGGCCGCCGCGGGCCGCTGTACGAAACCGAGATCACCCTGGGCGGCGAGTTCGAGCAGCTCACGGTGCGCGGCCGCGCCGACGGCTACGACCCGCCGGCCAACCGGCTGGAGGAGATCAAGACGCATCGTGGCGATCTCGCCAAGCAACCCGCCAACCACCGCATCCTGCACTGGGCGCAGGCCAAGGTGTACGGATGGCTGCTGTGCGAGAGCCGCGGACTGCGCGAGTTGAAGCTGGCGCTGGTGTATTTCAACGTCACCACGCAGCAGGAGACGACCTTCGAGGAGACGCACTCCGCCGACGCGCTGCGCGCGTTCTTCGAGACCTGCTGCCGCGACTTCCTGGCCTGGGCGCGACAGGAGCTTGCGCACCGCGGTAGCCGCGACCAGGGTCTTGCGGCACTGGCCTTCCCGCACCCCTCCTTCCGCACCGGCCAGCGCGATCTGGCCGAATCGGTGTACCGGGGCGCAGCCACCGGGCGCTGCGTGCTCGCGCAGGCGCCCACGGGGATCGGCAAGACGATCGCTACCGTGTTCTCCATGCTCAAGGCCGCGACGCCGCACGCGCTGGACAAGGTGTTCTACCTCACGGCCAAGTCGACCGGCCGCCGGCTGGCGCTGGACGCGGCGCAGCAGTTGCGGCACGGGGCAGCGGGGTTGCCCTTGCGCGTGGTGGAGCTCGTCGCGCGCGACAAGGCGTGCGAGCATAAGGACAAGGCGTGCCACGGCGACGCGTGTCCCCTGGCCCGTGGGTTCTACGACCGCCTGCCGGCAGCGCGCAGCGAGAGCCTGGCCGCCGGCTGGATGGACGCGCAGGCGCTGCGCGAAGTGGCGCTGAAGCACGGGGTCTGCCCCTACTACCTGGGCCAGGAGGTGTCGCGCTGGTCCGACCTGGCCGTGGGTGACTACAACTACTGGTTCGACGGCAGCGCCATGCTGTACGCGATGGCGCTGGGCGACGACCTCAAGGTGGGCGTGCTCGCCGATGAAGCGCACAACCTGGTGGAACGCGCGCGGGCCATGTATTCCGCCGACTTGAGCCAGGGCAGCCTGCGCATCGTGCGTTCGTCCGCGCCCGCCAACGTCCGCACGGCCCTGGACAAGTTGAGCCGCGGCTTCACCGTGCTGTGCAAGGCGCAGGAGAAGGGGGAACTGGACGCGGTGCCGACCTCCTTCCTCAATGCCCTCAAGCAGGCCGCAACCGCGCTGGAGGCGCAGCTGGCGGAAGCCGCGCCCGGCACGGCGGACGGCGCGTTGCAGCAGTTCTACTTCGACGTGGTGGGGTTCCAGCGGCTTGCGGAATCCTTCGGCCCGCACTCGGTGATCGAACTCGCGCAGGAGGCAGGGGCCTTCGGCAAGCCGGCCACGACCGTACGCATCCAGAACCTGATCCCTGCGAGCTTCCTGCGGCCACGGTTCGCCGCCGCGCGCACGGTCACCTTGTTCTCCGCCACCCTGAGTCCGCCGCGCTACTACCTGGACATGCTGGGGCTGCCGGAGAACACCGCGTGCATCGACGTCGAGTCCCCCTTCCACGCCGACCAGCTGGACGTGCAGGTGGTGCGGCGCATCTCCACGCGCTTTCCGGACCGCGAGCGCTCCGCCGGCCCCATCGCCGATCTCATCGCCGACCGCTTCGCCGCGCAGGCCGGCAACTACCTGGCCTTCTTCAGCAGCTTCGACTACCTGGACCTGGTGGCATCGGAGTTCCAGCGCCGCTACCCGCAGGTGCCGGCGTGGACGCAGGTGCGCGGCATGGACGAGGGCAGTCGCAACGCCTTCATCGAGCGCTTCCAGCCGGGGGGCGCCGGCGTCGGGTTCGCTGTGCTGGGAGGCAGCTTCGGGGAAGGCATCGACTTGCGCGGAGACCGCCTGGTGGGCGCCTTCGTCGCCACCCTGGGGCTGCCGCAGGTGAACCCGCGC
>JAJNBO010000534.1 GCA_021156245.1 Ramlibacter sp.
AACCCCCACACCATTGCTGGCGTCAGGACCTAAACCTGGTGCGTCTACCAATTTCGCCACCCGCGCGGTCGCCTGAAAGGGAAAGCGGGCCGCCAGGAGTACCCGGCAGCCCGCTCGAATCCGGTCAACCGAAGATTTTACCCCGTCTCGCGGAGGGCCCTGCCGATGGGCTTGGTTCCCGTCGTTCATAGGTCTTCAACGCAGAAGGGGAACCAAAAAACAGCCAAAGACGCAAAAGAAACCAATCTGTATTTGGGCCCCTTTTGCGTCCTTTGTCTTTCTTTGGCTGTTCCTTCTGCGTTGAAATCCTCAAGCAGGTACCAGTCCCTCCGGCGCGTGACCCTCGCGCGGCGCATCCTCCCGCTTCACCCGGAACCAAGCCGCATACATCGCCGGCAGGGCCAACAGGGTCAGGACGGTGGCGACGATCAGGCCGCCCATGATCGCCACGGCCATCGGGCCCCAGAAGACCGAGCGGGACAGCGGGATCATGGCCAGCACGGCCGCCGCGGCGGTCAGCACGATCGGCCGCAGCCGGCGCACCGCCGACTCGACGATCGCGTCCCACGCCGGCACCCCGCGCGCCCGGTCCTGCTCGATCTGGTCGATCAGGATCACGGAGTTGCGCTGGATCATCCCCATGAGCGCGATCACACCCAGCAAGGCCACGAAGCCGAAGGGCCGGTCCAGCACCAGCAGCGCGCCGGCCACGCCTGCAATGCCCAGCGGCCCGGTCAGGAACACCAGCATCGCGCGCGAGAAGCTGTGCAGCTGCAGCATGAGCAGCGTGAAGGTGATGAACAGCATCACCGGGATGCCGGCCGAGATGGAGGACGAGCCCTTGCTGCTCTCCTCCACCGTTCCCGCGACCTGGATCGCATAGCCCTGCGGCCACTTCGCCTCCAGGGCCTTCAGCTTCGGCATGAGCTCCTCGGTCACCGTGGCGCCCTGGACGCCGTCCACGATGTCCGACTGCACGGTGATGGCGTAGTTGCGCCCCTCGCGCCACATCACGCCCGGCTCCCACGTGAACACCGGCTTGGCGATCTGCGTGAGCGGGATCGACTTGCCCGATGCGGTGGGCAGGTAGGCGTTGCCGATGTCGGTGATGGCGCTGCGCTCGTCCAGCGGCTGGCGCAGCACGATGTCGATCAGCTTGTCGCCTTCGCGGTACTGGCCGACCGTGGTGCCGGCCAGGATGGTGCGGCTCGCCTGCGCGATCGACTGGCTGGTCACGCCGAGCGCCCGCGCCTTCGCCTGGTCCACCTCGAGGCGCAGCACCTTCACCGCCTCGTTCCAGTTGTCGTTGACGCCCCGCGTGTTGGGGCTCTGGCGGAACACCGCCTTCACTTCGTCGGCGTGCTGGCGAAGCTGCACCGGGTCGGATCCCACCACGCGGAACATCACCGGATACGGCACCGGCGGCCCGTTCGGCAGCAGGGTCACGCGGCCGCGCACCTCCGGGAATTCCTGCGCCAGCAGGATCGGCAGTTGCTTGCGCAGCGACTCGCGCGTCTTCAGGTCCTTCGGGATGACGATCAGCTGCGAGACGTTGGTCTGCGGGAAGACCTGGTCCAGGGGCAGGTAGAAGCGGGGAACGCCCGACCCCACCCAGGTGCTGACGCTGTTCACGCCCGGCTCGCGCAGCAGGCGCTGCTCCACGCGCCTGGCGGCGTCCTCGTTGGCGGTGAACGAGGTGCCCTCCGGCGACCACAGCGCCACCAGGATCTCCGGGCGGCTGGAATCGGGGAAGAACTGCTGCTGCACCTTGCCCATGCCGGCGATGCCCAGCGCGAAGGTCGCGATCGTGGCGCCGATGGTGATCCAGCGGTGCTGCACGCACCAGTTCACCGTGCGGCGGAAGGCCCGGTAGAACGGCGTGTCGAAGTGCTCGTGGTGGTCGCCGGACACCGGCCGCGCCTTCAGCAGCAGCGTTCCGAGATACGGCACGAAGTACACGGACACGAACCAGCTCAGGACCAGCGCGATGACCGTCACCGCGAAGATCGCGTAGGTGTATTCGCCCACCGTGGACTTGGCCATGCCGATGGGCAGGAAGCCGGCTGCCGTGATCAGCGTGCCCGTGAGCATGGGCATCGCGGTGACTTCGTAGGCGAAGGTGGCGGCGCGGACCTTGTCGTAGCCCTCCTCCATCTTCCGCACCATCATCTCCACCGCGATGATGGCGTCGTCCACCAGCAGGCCCAGCGCGATGATCAGCGAGCCCAGCGAGATCTTGTGCAGGCCGATGCCCCAGTAGTTCATGGCCAGGAAGGTGACGGCCAGCACCAGCGGAATCGTGATGCCGACCACCAGGCCCGGTCGCATGTCGATATACCAGCGCTTCCACAGCGGCAGGGCGGCGGCGTCGGGCCGCTTGTGCAGCCCCAGCGCGATGAAGCTCACCGCCAGCACGATGACCACCGCCTCGACCAGCACCTTGATGAATTCGTTGACCGAGGTGGTCACCGCCTTCGGCTGGTCCTGCACCTGCACCAGGCGGATGCCGGCGGGCAG
>JAJNBO010000535.1 GCA_021156245.1 Ramlibacter sp.
CCTGAACGGGGTGGAAACGCGCTCGTCCTTCAGTACCGCGCCCGATTACGGCTGGACGGCCGTCATCGGCGTTCCGCTGGACCAGGTGGGCTCCCCTGCGCGTGCCGCAGCCGGCTTCGCCGCCTTGTCCGCCGTGCTGCTGGTGATCGCCCTGTGGGCCGCCATCCGGCTGGAGCGCGGCATCGCGCGGCCGGTGCTGCAGGCCAAGGATGCGGCGGAACGCATCGGCCGCGCCGAAACCGTGGAAGTGCACCCCACCGGCCTGGTCGAAGTCGACAAGGTGCTGCAGGTACTGGCAGAGAGCAGCCGTGCCGTGGAGCGCTCCAACCAGGAGATGCAGGCCCGCGTGCGCGATGCCCTCGCGGAAGCCGAGAAAGCGCACCAGGCGGTGTTGCAGAACCAGCGGCTGGAAGCCCTCGGCCAGCTCACCGGCGGTGTCGCCCATGACTTCAACAACCTGCTGATGGTGGTGGGCAACTACGCGCACCTGTTGCGCGCGCGCCGGCCCGAACTCGCGAACACCGCTGAAGTGGCGGGCATCGAGCGCGCCGTGGACACGGGCGCCAAGCTCACGCGCCAGCTGCTCGCGTTCGCCAGGCGGCAGCCGGTGCGGCCGGAGCCGGTCGACCTGCACGTCCGCCTGCCCGAGATTGCCGGGCTGCTGAAAGCCAGTGTCGGCAGCCGCATCCAGCTGACTTGCGAGGTGGCGCCCGGCACCCACGCCATCCAGGTGGACCCGGCGGAGTTCGAGCTGGCGTTGTTGAACCTCGCGGTCAACGCACGGGACGCGATGCCCGAAGGCGGCACGCTGCGGGTGGCGGCAAGCAACGACGATGGCGGCCGCATGGTGCGGGTCGAAGTGAGGGATAGCGGCAGGGGCATCCCGCGCGAGCTGCTGGAGAAGGTGTTCGAACCCTTCTTCACCACCAAGCCGGTGGGCCACGGCACCGGTCTCGGCCTGAGCCAGGTGTATGGCCTCGCGCGCCAGGCCGGCGGCGACGCCCGGATCGACAGTGTCGAGGGGCAAGGAACGACGGTTGCCCTGCTGCTGCCGGCGCTGGTCGACTTCGCGGTCCCCCGCGCGCAGGAGCCGGAGCAGCCGCTGCAGGCGGCGGCCGGACGGAACAGGCTCCTGCTGGTGGAGGACAACGAGGAACTCGCCGGCGTGACGTCGCGCGTCCTGGAGTCCGCGGGTTACGCCGTCACGCTGGCAATCCACGGCGACGCAGCGCGAGCCGTCCTGGACGGCGGTGCGACCTTCGACATCGTGCTGAGCGACATCCGCATGCCGGGCAGCACCGACGGCATCGCGCTGGCGCGCTGGCTGCGGGAGCAGCATCCCCAACTGCCCGTCGTGCTGATGACGGGGTACACCGCGGAGTTGACGCAGGCGCGCGCGCTCGGCTTGCAGGTGCTGCCCAAGCCCTCGGCGCCGGCGGTCATCCTGAAGGCGCTCTCCGGTGAGTTGCTGGCGCCGGCCGCCGAGCAGGCGTGACGCCGCCTGGCGGCGCGCGCGGTAGCATTCGCGAATGATCGTGGTGTATTGGCTGGAGCGCGAGAGCGCGGATGCGGCGGCGCAGTCGCGCCACGCGGAGTTCGCGCAGGACGCGCTGAGTGCGGCGCTGCGTTTCGCGGAGGAATTGCGCGCCCGGCGCACCTCTGGCGAGGCCATCAGCCATGTTTCGATCCAGTCGGAGCTGCCGCAGTCGGTGGGCCGGGCGGGCGTGGCGGATCCGTCCGCGGACTACGCGCACTACAAGCGCAGGATCGATCCGGCGATTCCGCTGGGACGGCCGTCGGGCGAACCGAAGGGCGAGTAGGGGAGGGAGCCTGGGCCCCCGCCTGCGCGGGGATGACGTGTCTCAGGGCCGCGCGAAGCGGCTGCGTGCGGAGGCGAGCCGGTCGCCGTAGCGATGGCGCGTCAGCAGCTGCGCACCGGCGAGCAGTGCGCTGCCGGCGGCGACGATGCTTCCGGCGCTGAGCGAGCGCGCCATGCTGCTGGCCAGTTCCGGCGTGCGCGGGCCGGCCAGTTCCAGCCGGCGGCGGGTCATCTGCGCACCCAGTTCCCCCAGCTGGTTCGGCAGCAGGCGCTCGGCCGCCGGCAGCAGCTGCGTTTCTTCGTCCGCGACGTGGTGCATCACATGCCGCATCAGCTCGAAGAAGGTGTCGTCGAAGGCCGGGTCGCCCACCGGCATGTTGCGCAGCCGCGAGATGAGCCCGCGCATTTCGTCGTGCTCGGGCGTGCTCTTGCGCAGCATCTCGTTGTCCACCACGACTCGCAGCGCGGGGTAGAAGATCTCCTCCTCCAGCTGGGTGTGGAGTTCCAGCGCCAGGCAGACCTGGTCGGCCAGCCCCTTCTTCAGACGCGCCGGCGACCCCACTTCGTACTGGTGGAACGCGCTCAGCACGTGGGTATGGTCCAGGCGGATCTGGTTGGTCACGCTGGGAGAGAGCTGGGACATCAGGGACATGGTTGCGCCTCTTGCATGGCATGCACTGGGGAGATTGGGCCCTGC
>JAJNBO010000536.1 GCA_021156245.1 Ramlibacter sp.
CGCGATGCCCAGCTGCTCCTCGGCGTTCAGGATGTCCAGCAGCGTGCGCGCGCCGGCCTGGTAGGAGCGACGGCTCGATTGCACGAGCTGTTCGCTCGATCGCACGGCCTGCTCCAGCGCCCGGATGCGCGCCAGCCCTTCGGTCACGCCGCGGTATTCGCGGTGCACCCGGGTCGACAGATCCAGTGACGCGGCACGCAGCAGCCCCTCCACGCGGACCACTTCGGCGCTCGCCTGCCGCACGCGCGAGCGCGTCGAGCCGCCGTCGAACAGCGGCACGTTCAGCTGCACGCCGATGATCTTCTGGTGGTACTTGCTGTTCACGCGGCTCGGGTTCTCGCTCTCGTTCAACAGGATCTGCGCCGTCCCGTCGAGCGTCGGCAGGAATTCGGCCTTGGCCATGTCCACCGCTTCACGCGCCGCCGCGACCTGCGCGCGGGCGGCCGTGACCTCGGGGCTGGCGCTCTCGGCGCGCTGGATCCACGCGTCCAGGCCCTCGGGGGGCGACGCGCTCGGCAGGCGCTCCACCGCGATCACCGACAGCGCGCCGACGGGTTGTCCCACGATGGCGGAAAGCTGGCGACGCGCCAGATCCACCGACTGGCGCACCTCGAGTTCCTGCGCCACGTGCAGGTCGATGCGCGCCTGCGCCTCGTCGATGTCGGTGCGGGTGCCGCTGCCGGCCGCGAAGCCCTTGCGCGCGGCGTCCAGCTGCGCGACGAAAGCCGTGCGCTGGATGGCCAGCAGCCGCTGCTGCTCCTCGGCGCGCAGCACTTCGAGGTACGCCTCGGTCACGCGCATCAGCAGGCGTTGCCGCTCGGCGTGCAGCTGTGCATCCCCCTGGGCCGCCAGCGCCTTGGCCTGCCGCAGCTGCGCGGCCAGTTGGGGCCGGAACAGGGGCTGGCGCAGCGTCAGCGCATCCGCGCCGCTGCTGTAGCGCTCCCGGCTCGTGGTCATCTGGCCAAAGAGGTTGGGCTGCTCCGAGCGCAGGTCGTTCCGGTTCAGTTGCGCGGTGGCGCCGATCTGCGGCAGCAGCTGCGACCGCGCCTGTGGCACGCGCTCGCGGGTGGCGTCGGCCGCGCCGCGCGCCGCCTGGTATTGCGGGTCGTTCGCCAGCGCGGCCTGCCAGGCCTGCATCAGGTCCAGGCCCCACGCGGGCGCGCACGCGCCGAACGCCACTCCCGCGGCCAGCAGGAGCCGGCGCATCGACGCGGACCTCACGCACCTGGCGTTCAACTCATTCCTCGTTCATCGATGCCGCGATGCGCTTGGTGAGCGGATGCAGCAGGTAGGTCAGCAAGGACCGTTCGCCGGTGCGGACCACCACTTCGGCCGGCATGCCGGGCTGCAGCTGCCGCGGGCCCAGCTTGCGCAAGCCGTCCGGCGTGACGGCCACCCGCACCAGGTAGTAGGGCGGCGTGTTGGGCGCGTCCGTCACCAGGTCGCCGGAGACCGACTTCACCTGCCCCTCCACCACGAGTTGCGGAGTGTGCGCGAACGCGGAGAAGCGGATGTCGACCGGCAGGCCGTTGCGCACGCTGTCGACGAAGCGCGGCGGCACCTTGGCGTCCAGCAGCAGCGGCTCGCCGGCGGGCACGACGTCCATCAGCTTCTGGCCCGCCTGCACCACCCCGCCGACGGTGTGGATGGCGAGGCCGACCACTTGCCCGGTCGCGGGGGAGCGCACGTCGGTGCGGGCCAGGTCGTTCTCCAGCGCGCGCAGTTTCTCACCCTCGCCGATGACGTCGCGCGAAGCGTCCGCCAGCTGCTGCTCGATCTCCTTGCGATATTCCTGCTGCCGCGCGATCGCGCGCTGGCGCTGCTCGGAGACGGCCTGGCGCGAGCGCATCAGGTTGCCTTGCAGCTCCGCCTGGGACGTCGTGAGCTCGGCGGCCATCCGCTGCAGCTCCAGCATGCGATTGCGCGGCGCATAGCCTTCCTGCACCAGGCCCGAGGTGTTCTTCAGCTCGTCCTGCAACAGTGCGATCTGGTTGCGGCGGCTTTCCGCCATCGCCTGGTAGGACTGGATCATCGCTTCGTAGCCGCGGATCGCCTCCTGGATGCCCTGCAGGTCCGCCGCCAGCGCACCCCGCCGGGAGGCGAGCAACTGCTGCTGGTTGTCCATCTGCTGGCGCACCAGCGGGTCCTGGGCTGCCGCGGTCACCAGCTCCGGCGGCCACTTGATCGTGGAACTGCCCGCGATTTCGGCCAGCAGGCGAGCCTGCACGGCGCGCAGGCCCAGGTAGCGCTGGCGCGAGCCTTCGTAGTTCGCCTTGGCGACGCCGGTGTCCAGCCGCAGCAGCGGCTGGCCTTCGCGCACCTGGTCGCCCTCACGCACCATCAGCTCCTTGACGATCCCGCCGCTCAGGTGCTGCACCGCCTTGCGATTGGTGTCGACCGAGACCGTGGCCGGCGCGGCCACGCCTTCGTCCAGCGGGGCCAGGGCAGCCCACGCGAGGAAGCCGCCGAAGCCGATGCCCAGCACCCAGAGGCCGATGCGCACGATGCGG
>JAJNBO010000065.1 GCA_021156245.1 Ramlibacter sp.
CTTGCCGCTGCGCCTGCAGGTGCTGTTCTACCCCGGCTGCGCCGGCCGGCCGGCGGCGCCCTCGCACGCCCGGTACCACCAGGGCCTGGTGCTGGAACAGGCGCACATCGAATACTTCTTCGGCCAGTACATCGGCGATTCCGACCGGGACGACTGGCGCTTCGCGCCACTGAACACTCCGGACCTGGAAGGCGTGGCGCCGGCCTGGATCGGCCTGGCCGAGTGCGACCCGCTGGTGGACGACGGCATCGCCTACGCGGATACACTGCGCGCTGCCGGTGTCGCGGTGGACCTGGAGATCTACCGCGGCGTCACCCACGAATTCATCAAGATGGGCCGCGCCCTGCCGGAAGCACGGCAGGCGCATGCCGACGCGGCGGCGGCCCTGCGAGGCGCTTTGCAAGCATGACCAGAGAAGACTTCCGTTTCTTTCACCGCCTCCGCGTGCGCTGGGCCGAGGTGGACATGCAGAAGATCGTCTTCAATGCCCACTACCTGATGTACTTCGACACGGCCGTCGCCGACTACTGGCGCGCGCTGGGGATGCCGTACGAGGAGGGCATGCACCAGCTGCAGGGCGACATCTACGTGAAGAAGGCGACGGTGGAGTTCAGCGCATCGGCCCGCATGGACGACACGCTGGACGTCGGCCTGAAATGCGCGCGCATCGGCAGTTCGTCCATGGTCTTCACCGGCGGCATCTTCCGCGGCGAGGACCTGCTGATCGCGTGCGAGCTGGTCTATGTCTTCGCCGACCCGGCAACGCAGACGTCAAAGCCGGTGCCCCCGATGCTTCGGGAGATGCTCACCGCCTTCGAGGCCGGCGAGACGATGGTGCACGTGAAGACGGGAAGCTGGGCCGAGCTCGGCGCGGACGCCGGCCGCATCCGCACGGCGGTCTTCGTGCAGGAGCAACGGATTCCGGCCGACCTGGAATGGGACGAGGCCGATGCGACCGCCATCCATGCCGTCGCCTACAACCGCATGGGCCAGCCCGTGGCCACCGGGAGGCTGCTGCCTGCCACCGACGGGGTCTGCAAGGTCGGTCGCATGGCGGTGCACCAGGTGCTGCGCGGTCGCGGCTTCGGCGAGCTGGTGCTGCGCGCGCTGGCGGCCGAAGCGCAGCGTCGCGGCGACCGTGCCATGGCATTGCACGCGCAACGCACCGCCCGGGCTTTCTACGAGCGCCTCGGCTTCGCGGCGCAAGGCCAGCCGTACGAGGAAGCCGGCATCCCCCACATCGACATGACCAGCGCCTTGCCGCTGGCGCGCTGAAAGATGGCGAAGAAGCGCCGCGCGGGCGCTCCGGGCCGGCAGGCGGCCGCCGGGACGCCAGCCGCGCCGCCGGTCGCCGCTGCCTCGACGTCGAACACGCCGGTCGCGCTGCGGCCCGAACCCGCGGCGGACGGATGGGCGTCCACGCTGCTCGCCTTGATGATGTTCCTCGCGCCGGGCCTCGGCTTCCCGGGCGAGGAGATGCTGCAGGACACGCTGAAGTCCATCATCGTCGCCTTCTCCGCGCTGTTCGCGGCCGGCCTGTTCCTGCTGGCGCAGAAGCAGCGCACCGAGCCGCTGCGCTGGCACGGCGTCCTGTGGCTTCCGCTCATGTTGTGCGCCTATGCCCTGGGCAGCATGGCCTGGTCGCAGCCCTACCTGGCCGGCGTCGAGGCCGTGCGCTGGTTCGTCTTCGCGGTCATCGCCTGGCTGGCGCTCAACCTGATGACGCGGGACCGGCTCGCGGTGCTCGCTTTCTGCATCCAGGCCGGTGCGCTGGCCGCGGCCATGTGGGCGGCCGTGCAGTTCTGGACCGGCGCGAGCCTGTTCCCGCAGGGCGCCAACCCGTCCTCCACGTTCATCAACCGCAACTTCTTCGCCGAGTTCGTGGTCTGCACCCTGCCGTTCTCGGCCTTGCTGCTGGGGCAGGCCACGCGCCGAGGCCCCATCGTGGGGCTGTCCGCGTTGATCGGTTTCATCATCACGACCATCCTGATGACCGGCACGCGCGCGGCGCTGATGGCGCTGTGGCTGCAGATGCTGGTGGTGCTGCCGCTGCTGGCCTGGCGCTGCCGCGCGCACCTGGCGTGGCCGAAGTGGCCGCGTTCGTGGCGGCTGCTGGCTCCGCTCGTCATGCTGGGGACGGTGCTGGCGCTCGGGTTCATCCCGAGCGGCAACCAGAAGATCCTGCTCGAAGGCCACGGCACCAATGCGCTGGAGCGCGGCTTCCAGCGCACGCAGTCGATCGGGCCCAAGGACTATTCGCTGGGCGTGCGCATGCTCATGTGGCAGGCCACCGGCAACATGGTTCAGGCCCGGCCCTTGTCCGGCGTCGGCGCCGGCGCCTGGGAAAACGACGTCCCGCTGTACCAGGCGGAAGGCTCGCAGCTCGAGACCGACTATTACGTCCACAACGAGTTCCTGCAACTGGTGGCGGAATACGGACTGGTCGGCTGGGCCTTCCTGCTGCTGCTCTTCGCGTACCTGCTGCTGGCGGCGTGGCGAAGCTCGAAGCCGGGGAGCGCGGAGGCGGCCGCTGACCAGCCGTGGCGCGGCGTGCTCCTGTGCAGCCTGCTGGCGCTGCTGCTGGTCAGCAACATCGGCTTTCCGTGGCGCATGGCCACGACCGGCGCGCTGTTCGCGCTGTGCCTCGGAGCGCTCGCGGCGTCCGACGCGCGCCTCGGATTCACAGCTCCCTGGCTGGCGCGACCCGTGCGCTGGTCGCCGACTGCATCGCGGGTCGCGCTCGCAGCGACGGCCGTGTGCCTCGTGCTGGCAGGCTACATCACCCAGCGGGCGGTCGAAGCGGAGCGCAAGCTGGTGACGGCCGTCCGCCTGGCGCTTGCCGTCACGGCGTCCGGCAACCCCAACGACCCGGCGCTCGCCCCCACCCGCCGCGAAATCCTCGACCTGGCGCGCGAGGGCATCGCCCTGAACGGCCACTACCGCAAGATCACGCCGATGATCGGGGACGAGATGGCGCGCTGGGGCGACTGGGAGAACGCCACCTGGGTCTGGGACAGCGTGCTCGCTTCGCGGCCGAACATCGTCGCCATCATGGGCAACGCCGCGCGCGGCTATTCGTCGATGGGCGACCAGCAGAAGGCGTGGGAGTACCTGGAGCGCGCCAAGCGCATCCAGCCGAACGCCCCGACGGTGCGCTCGCTGGAGGTGATCCTGCTGGCGCGCACGGGGCAGGAGGCGAAGGCGCTTGCGGCAGCCAAGGCCGCGATGGCCGAGAACATCGTCGACTACGACCTCGCCAACTCGCTGTTCATCCTTTCATGGCGCGCGAAGGACTACGCGCTGGCCCGCCAGGCGCTGGCCCGCCGCGTGGCCGGCTGGCCGCAGAGCAATGCGGAGGCGCTGGTGCAGCTCGGGCGCATGACGGCGGAGGAACACGACGACCAGGCCAAGGGCGTCGAGTACTACCGCCGCGGCCTGGCGGCGGCTTCACCGGGAGAGCGCGAGACGCTGCTGCGCCTGGTGCCGCAGGAAGTGCGGCACCTCGTGCTGGAGCAGCCTCAGACGTCGGCCAACAGCAGGTAGGGCAGGTCCTGCAGGCGCAGCGCGGCGCCGCTGGCGCTGCCGGCGTGCAGGTCGCCCGCTTCGGCTGCTGCCAGTTGCAGCGAGACGATCGCCTCCCAGCCGCCCGTGGGCGACGGTGCGGACTGCACCACGACGCCGGCCGGTTGCTCCGGCTCCGCCGCCTGGAACACCTCCTGGCCAGCCGCGAGCTCCGCATCGGCCTGGGCGACGAAGGCGCGCCGCTTCAACGTGCCGCGGAACTGGCTGCGGGCCACGACTTCCTGGCCCGGATAGCAGCCCTTCTTGAAGTTCACGCCGCCCACCGACTCGTAGTTCAACATCTGCGGCACGAAGGCTTCGACCACGGGCGCGGTGAGGGTCGCCACGCCGCTGCGGACTTCTCCCCACGCCCACAGCGCGGGATCGAGCGCAGGCCCCGGCGGCGTGCCGGCGGCCGCGGGCCCCACCCACAGCGCGCGTGGCTGGCCGTCGGCGGGGTACAGGCGCACGACCCGCGCATCTCCTTCGCTGACGAGCGTCCAGGCCGCGGCGTCGCGGGCGGCGGCAGGAATGGCATCACCCGCCAGCCCGTACACCGCGAACTCCGCGCTGGCATCGCTCAACTTCGCCTTGGCCCGCAGGACGAACATCGACAGGCGTTTCAGCGTGGCCGGCAGGATGTCGCGGCTGCACACCAGGAGGATGTCATCGGGCGCCCGCTTGAACGCCACGAAGCTGGCCAGCATGCGGCCCTTCGCATTGCAGAAGGCGGCCAACCGGGCTTCGCCGGTGCCGAGCAACGCGAAATCCTGGGTCAACTGGCCGTGGAGGAAGCGGGCGGCCTCCTCGCCCTGGGCGCGGATCACGCCGAGGTGGGGCAGGGGAGCAACGCCTTGGAGGGTCTGGGACATGCCCTGAATTATCATGGCCGACTCATTCCACAGACGAAGTAGGGACGGTGCGCCGCTTTTTCTCGACACTGTTCGTGCTGGCCCTGCTGGCCGCCCTGGCCGGCCTTGGCGCCGCCTGGTACTGGCTGCGCCAGCCCTTGCCGATGAATGCAGCGACGGTGGAGTTGTCCATCGAGCCGGGCACGCTCCCGCGCGGGGTCGCCCAGTCGGTCCGCGACGCGGGGGTGCGCGTCGACCCGCGGCTGCTCTATGCGTGGTTCCGCTTCTCCGGCGAAGGCCAGCGCATCAAGGCCGGCAACTACGAGCTGGAACGCGGGATCACGCCCATCCGCTTGCTGGACAAGCTGGCGCGCGGGGAGGAGTCGCTGCGGGCCGTGACGCTGGTGGAAGGCTGGAACTGGCGGCAGGTGCGCGCCGCGCTGGCCAAGGCCGACCAGCTGCGGCCGGAGGCCGCGAAACTGTCCGACGCCGACCTGATGGCGCTGCTGGGCCGGCCCGGCGTGGCACCGGAAGGGCGCTTCTTCCCCGACACGTACACCTATTCCAGGGGATCCAGCGACGTCAAGGTGCTGCAGCGGGCCTTGCGCGCCATGGACAAGCGCCTCGCGCAGGCCTGGGCCGCCCGCAGCCCGGAATCGGTCCTCAAGACGCCCGAGGAGGCGCTGACGCTGGCCAGCATCGTGGAGAAGGAAACCGGCAAGGCCGCGGACCGCACGCTGATCGCATCCGTGTTCCAGAACCGCCTGCGCATCGGCATGCCCCTGCAGACGGACCCCACGGTGATCTACGGCCTGGGGGAGGGCTTCGACGGCAACCTGCGCAGGGTGCACCTGCAGACGGACTCGCCCTACAACACGTACCTGCGACCCGGGTTGCCGCCGACGCCCATCGCGATGCCGGGCAAGGCGTCGCTGCTGGCGGCCGTGCAGCCCGCGCCCGGCAAGTTCATCTACTTCGTCGCCCGCGGCGACGGCACCAGCCACTTCAGCGAAACGCTCGACCAGCACAACCGGGCGGTCAACAAGTTCCAGCGCAGGCAATGAGCCACGGCCTGTTCCTCAGCTTCGAAGGCATCGACGGCGCCGGAAAGTCCACGCACATCGAATCGCTCGCGGGTGCCTTCCGCGCGCAGGGCCGCACCGTGGTGTTGACCCGCGAGCCGGGCGGCACGTCCCTGGCGGAAAAGCTGCGCGCGATGGCACTGAACGATCCGATGGACGCCTTGACCGAGGCGCTGCTGATGTTCGCCGCCCGGCGGGACCACCTGCTGCAGGTGATCGAGCCGGCGCTGGCGCGCGGCGACGTCGTGCTGTGCGACCGCTTCACCGATGCCACCTTCGCCTACCAGGGCGCCGGGCGCGGCTTCGACCTGCAGGTTCTGGCAACCCTCGAGCGGTGGGTGCAAGGCGTCGATGGCGTGGCGACCGGCTCGCTGCGCCAGCCCCACCTGACCGCGTGGTTCGACCTCGATCCCGCCGTCGCGGCGCAGCGCCTCGCCGGCGCGCGCGTTCCCGACAAGTTCGAATCGCAGCCGCAGGCCTTCTTCGCCAGGGTGGCTTCCGGCTATGCGGCACGGGCCGCAGCGGATCCGGGCCGCTTCCTGCGCATCGCGGCGGACCAGCCGCGCGACGCGGTGTGGAACGAGCTGCTGGCGGGCGTGCGCGCCAGGGGCTTCCTGTCGTGACCGCGCCGTGGATCCGTGCGCAGGTGCGCACGCTTCTCGCGCAGCAGGGCCATGCCTGGCTGCTGCAAGGACCTTCGGGCCTGGGCCAATACCCCTTGGGCCTGGCGCTCGTCCAGGCCTGGCTTTGCGATCGCCCGACGTCCGACGGCGCTTGCGGCGCCTGCGACAGCTGCCACCAGGTGGACGTCCGGGCCCACACCGACCTGACGGTGCTGATGCCGGAGACGGCGATGCTGGACCTCGGCTGGCCGCTCGGCGAGAAGGCGCAGGCCGAGATCGACGACAAGAAGCGCAAGCCGAGCCGCGAGATCCGGGTGGACGCCATGCGCGACATGCTGGAATTCGCGCAGCGCACCAGCGGTCGCGGACGCGGCAAGGCGGTGCTGGTGTATCCGGCGGAGCGGATGAACAACGTCACCGCCAACACCTTGCTCAAGACGCTGGAGGAGCCGCCCGGCGACGTGCGGTTCGTGCTGGCGACCGAGGCCGCGCACGAACTGCTGCCGACCATCCGCAGCCGCTGCCTGGCGCACCCCATGGCCTGGCCACCGACCGACCAGGCGACGGCCTGGCTGGCGGAAGAGGGCGTGCCTGCGGCCGCGGCCATCGTGCTGCTGCGGGCCGCCGGGGGCCGGCCGGAGGACGCGCTGCGCCTGCACCAGGCCGGCCTGGACCCCCGGACCTGGTCGCAATGGCCCAAGGCGTTGGTCCGGGGCGACACTGCCGCTTTCGCCCAGTGGGGCCCCGCGCAGCTGCTCGAATCCCTCCAGAAGCTGTGCCACGACCTGCTGGCCGTGCACACGGGGGCGGCACCCCGCTTCTTCGAGGCGGCGGACCTGCCCGCGGCTGGCTCCGTGCCGGCGTTGACGGCGTGGTGGCGAAGCCTCTCGGATGCGGCCAAGACCGTCGAACACCCGTTCAATCCGGGTCTCCAGCTGGAAAGCCTTGTCGCCCGGGCGCGGACGGCCCTAAACTCCAGTTCCTACCCATGAGCACCGCTCCCTCCACGCCGCGCCCGAGCGTCATCCAGCTCGCGATCAAGGAAAAGGCCGCCCTGTATGCGGCCTACATTCCCTTGTTCTCGGACGGCGGCGTCTTCATCCCGACCACGCGCGACTACCGCCTGGGCGACGACGTGTACGTGCTCCTGTCGCTGCCGGACGATCCGCAACGCTACCCCGTGGCCGGCAAGGTCGCCTGGGTCACGCCACCGCGCGCGGCGGCCAACCGCACCCAGGGTGTCGGCGTCCGCTTTCCCGCGGACGACAAGTCCAAGCTGCTGAAGGTGAAGATCGAGGAAATCCTCGGCGCCCACCTGGCGTCCGAGCGGCCGACCCAGACGATCTGACCCCGGGAGCCCGCGCTCCTACAATCCGTTCCAGGCAGCGCCGCCGGCTCCCCGCCGCGCGGCGTTCGCGTCTTGAAGCACCATGTTCGTCGACTCCCACTGCCACCTCAGCTTTCCCGAACTCTCCGCGCAGCTGCCGCAGATCCGCGCCGCCATGGCTGCGGCCGGCGTCGACCGCGCGCTGTGCATCTGCACCACGCTGGAGGAGTTCGAGGACGTGCATGCCCTCGCGATGGGCTACGACAACTTCTGGGCTTCGGCCGGCGTGCATCCGGACAACGAAGGCGTCACCGAGCCCACCGTCGCCAAGCTGCTGGAGCTGGCGGCGCGGCCGAGGGTGGTCGGCATCGGCGAAACGGGCCTGGACTACTACCAGATGGAAGAGCGCAAGGGCGGCCGCAGCGTCGCCGACATGGAGTGGCAGCGCGAGCGGTTCCGCACCCACATCCGGGCTGCCCGCCAGTGCCACAAGCCGCTGATCATCCATACGCGCGAAGCGTCGGCCGACACGGTGGCGATCCTGAAGGAAGAGGGCGAGGACGGCTCCCCCGGCTCCGCGGGCGGCGTGTTCCACTGCTTCACGGAAACCGCTGAAGTCGCGCGAGCCGCCCTCGACCTCGGCTTCTACATTTCCTTTTCGGGCATCCTGACCTTCAAGAGCGCGGCCGACCTGCGCGAAGTGGCGCGCTTCGTGCCGCTCGACCGCCTGCTCATCGAAACCGACAGCCCCTACCTCGCGCCCGTGCCTTACCGGGGCAAGGTGAACAATCCTTCGTACGTGCCCTTCGTCGCGGCCCAGGTCGCCGAGCTGCGCGGACTGTCCAGGGAAGCGGTCGGCGAGGCCACCAGCCGCAATTTCGAGACCTTGTTCAGCGGGGTCCAAACATGAAGCAATACATCAAGTTCCTTGTCTATCTCACTGTCCTGCTTGGACTTTCTGTCGCCCGTGCTGGCTCCTACGAAGACTTCTTCATCGCCATCAAGCGCGACGACTCCAAGACGATCACGGGGCTGCTGCTGCGCGGTTTCGACGCCAACACGATCGACCCGGGCGGCCGGCACGGCCTGTTCGCGGCCTTGCAGGAAGGCTCGCTGAAAGCCGCAGAAGCGCTGGTCGCCTGGCCGAGGACCAACGTGGAGTGGCGCAGCCCGAAGGACGAAAGTCCGCTGATGCTGGCGTCCTTCCGCGGCCACACCGACCTGGTGCGCAAGCTGATCGCCCGCGACGCGGACGTGAACAAGCCAGGCTGGACGCCGCTGCACTATGCAGCCACCGGCGCCCACCTGGAAATCATGAAGATCCTGCTGAAGGAACACGCGTACATCAATGCGGAGTCGCCGAACAAGACGACCCCGCTGATGATGGCGGCGGAGTATGGGTCCACCGATGCGGTCAAGCTCCTGCTCGAGGAAGGCGCGGATCCCCTGATGCGCAACGAGCTGGGGCTGTCGGCGGTGGACTTCGCCATGCGCGCCAACCGCAAGGATGCGGCCGACCTGATCGGCGCCGCGATCCGGAACGCCCAACCGAACAAAGGCAAGTGGTGACAACCACTTGCCTTTGATAGTTAACGTGGCTTAGCGTGCCGAGCAGGCGTCCACCAGCTGCACGCCGGCGGACATGACGCTGGTGTCGGCGCGGCAGCGCGCCATGTCGGCATAGTGGCCGTGGACCAGGATGCCGGGCGGGTTGTAGCGCA
>JAJNBO010000066.1 GCA_021156245.1 Ramlibacter sp.
TGCGAGGTCGAAAAACATCCCTTTACCAATATCATCAGCACGCACGTTGAGTCAGGAGCGACGTGAAAATGGATCACATCACAGAAGTATCAGAGATGGGCAGTGCGCCGATGGCAGACCGCTGGAGCTTCCAGCGCGCGGAATCGTTGCTGGCCCTCCTGGGATCCGCACTGACCGCGAAAAGCCAGGCCGACTGGTCGCGCTGGCTGCAGGCGGACATCCAGGAATTCCTTCCGCACGACATCCTCATCGCCGCGTGGGGCGACTTCAAGTCGGGGACGATAGGCTACGACGTCATCACGCAAAGCCCGTCGCTGCTGGCGCACGCCCTGCCGAAGGACATCATCGAGCCGCTGATCGTGACGGTGTTCGACCACTGGCTGGCCGGTGGCCAGGAGCCCGTGGCGATCGACACGCGCCTGCTGCGCAGCGTGGGCAGTGGCCTCTTCGCGCGCTCGCCTTATGCCCTGGTGCATGGCGTGCAGGACCACCGCAGCCGCTACGACTGCGTCTACATCTTCATCGGCCCGTCCGAACTCGCCAGCCCGTCCTGCGCGCAACTGTGCCGGATGGCCCTGCCCTTCATCGACACGGGCTTCCGCCAGCTGGTGGACCGCGGGCAGAAGCTGGTGCCGGAAATGGCGCCCACTTTCGCCAGCTGCTTCTCCGACGGTCCGATGGCCCGGTCCGCGCCGAAGGAAATTGCCCCGGTGGCCGCGCAGGCCGTCGACTCCTGGGACGACTACACCGCGGGCGAGCGGGGCAGTCCGCTCAGCGACCGCGAACTGGAAGTCATGCAGTGGGTGCGGATGGGCAAGACCAATTCCGAGATCGCGATGATCCTGAACCTGAGCACGTTCACGGTGAAGAACCACATGCGCCGGATCTACAAGAAGCTGGACGTGCTCAACCGTGCCCAGGCGGTCGGCAGCCTCGACAAGATGCAGCACGGCAGCAAGGCGCGCGCGACGGAACGGCCCACCGCCGGGCCGGCGCGCACCACCCATGCGACGGCCGTCCGCACGCTCGAGCGGCCGAAAATGGCTTCTTTCATCCGTACCGATGAGGCTCGCAGGACGCCGCATGCACAATAGCTCTGCATGTACGAAACCTATTACGGACTGAAGGAGAAGCCGTTCTCCATCCAGCCTGACCCCGACTTCCTCTTCATGAGCAAGCGGCACCGGCTGGCCTTCACGATGCTGGAATACGGCATCCAGAACCGCGTGGCGTTCTCCGTGATCTGCGGCGAGATAGGCTGCGGCAAGACGACCCTGGTGCGCAAGCTGCTGGCCTCGCTCGACGACTCGGTCACCGTGGGCCTCGTGTACAACACGCACACGGACATCGCCGACCTGCTCGAATGGATCATGCTCGCCTTCGGCCAGCCCTACCAGGCGGCGACGCAGGTCGAACGCTACGACCGTTTCCAGCGGTTCCTTCTGGCCGAATACGCTGCGCGCCGGCGCGTGGTGCTGGTGGTCGACGAAGCGCAGAACCTGAGCGCGAGCGCGCTGGAATCCCTGCGCATGCTGTCGAACATCAACGCGGACAAGGACCAGCTCCTGCAGGTGGTGCTGGTGGGCCAGCCGCAATTGAAGGCCTTGTTGGCGCGCCCCGAGCTGCACCAGTTCACGCAGCGCATCGGCGTGGACTTCTTCCTGCCGCCCCTGCGCGGACCGGAGGTGGCGGAGTACATCCGCTATCGGCTGTCGGTGGCGGGACGCAAGCAGGACCTGTTCACCGACGATGCGATCGCGCTCATCTCGCACGTGTCGGGGGGCGTTCCGCGGAGCATCAACATCCTGTGCGACACCGCGCTCGTCTACGGCTACGCGGCCGAAGCGGCTGCCATCGACAGCAGCCTCGTCCAGGAAGTGCTGCAGGACCGCAAGGACTACGGCATCCTGCGGTCCGACCCGGCCTGAGCCCACGCGGCCCGCGACACGGGCCGCGCCACGGGCGGCTCAGTAGTAGCTCTCGTGCACCTTCGACTTCGGCACCATGTTGGCGACGACGCCGATGACGTTGAAGCGCGCAAGGTGGCGCTTGGCCTCCTCGATTTCCTGCCGCGTGCTGCTGCCGCTGCCGACGACGATGAGCACACAGTCGACGCGCGGCAGGATCGTGAGCACGTCGTCCACCGCGTTGACCGGCGGCAGGTCGATCACGATCACCCGGTCCGGGCTGCCGGAGCGCAGGCCGCCGATGATGCGGCTGACACGGTCCGACGCAAGCACGTCGCCGGCACCCTCCACCCGGCGCTGCGTGGGCAGCACCTGGAATCCGGGGATGCCCGCGTGGATGATCGCGCTGTTCACGTCCATGTCGCCGGCGAGCACCTCGTTCAGTGAATTGCCGGCCGGCAGGCCGAGGTAGGAGGCCACGCGCGGGCGGCGAAGGTCGAAGTCCACCAGCAGCGCGCTCTTGGACGGGTGGTGCGCGATGCTCAAGGCGAGGTTGATCGAGACCACGGTCTTGCCCGATTGCATCGAGGGCGACGTGATCGCGATGGTGCGCCAGCCATGCTCCTGCATCCGCTGCAGCACCTGCGTGCGCAACAGGTCGAACGACTGGCGCATCGGGTTGCCCTGGTGCAGGCCCACGATGCGGTGCTGCTCGAGGTGGTAGGGATCCAGCGGCAGCAGCTCCACGAGCGCGCCGTCGTTCGCGGTTTCCAGGGGCAGCGGGGGGAGTTCGGCCTCGCGCGGCGTCCAGTGCGGGGAAACCTGCACGGCGCCCGCTTCCGCACGGGCGCGCTCGATGGCCAGTTTGAGTCGTTCCATGTCACACCATTCCGACGAGTGCCTGCTGGACCACCTGGTCGAGAGGCGTGAAGAGGAAATGCACGAAGACCAGTCCCGTCAGGGCTGCCGCCGTGCCGCCGCCGGCGAACGACAGCATCCTCCGGCGCGAGCCCTGCTCGCCCGGGAGCGGGATCACCGGAATCGACACCAGCGGTTCCTCGCCCCAGATCGCCCGGATCTGGCCGACCCCGCGCACGACCCCGCGCAGCGCCTCCATCAGGGCCGCCGCGCCGATCGCCGCGCCCAGCGCCAGGATGAAGCTCATGGCCAGCAGCTTCTTGCGGTTCGGCTTGACGGGGTCATCCGGCAGCGTCGGCGCGTCGAGCACCGTGAAGCGCTCGGCCTTCTGCCCGTCCTCGAGGTTCTCCGCCAGCTGCGCCGTCATCTTCTTGCCGAGGAGCTCCTCGTATTTCTTCTGCGCGCTCTCGTACTCACGCGTCAGCGCCGACAGGCCCAGCTCGACCTGCGGGGACCGCACCATGGTGACGTCCATCTGGCTGATCTTCTCGCGCAGCGTGGCCTTCTGTGCGGCGAGCACCCGCACCCGCTCGCGCAAGCCGCTGGCGCGTCCGTCGAAACGCGCGGCCGCGACGGCGGCGTTCGAGCGCCTCGGCGGCGGCGGCGGCAGGGCCGCGACTGCGCGTTCGAGCGCCTCGACCTTGCGGCGGGCCGCCTTCAGGTCCGGGTGGTTCTCGGTGTACGTGGACGCCAACCGGGCCAGTTCCACGCGGGCCGACTGCAACTCGGCGCGGGCGGGATCGGCCGGCGCGGCGACGACCGGGGGAGGTTCTGCCAGCACAGCCGCGCGCTCGGCCTCGACGGTGCGCAGCGCTTCTTCGGCGCTCGCATGGTCCCGCTCCACCTGGCGCAGGTCGGCTTCGAGCCGCTGCATGGAGGCCATGCCGAGGGCCACGTTCTCCGGAAGAGCGGCCGCGTTCTCCTGCTTGTACTTCGACACCCGGGCCGCGATGGCGTCGACGTCCTTCTTCAGCTTGTCGGCTTCCTGGGTCAGGAACTCGGTGGTCTGCGCGGCGCGCTGCGTGCGCACCTTGGTGTTCTCCTGCACGAAGAGCGTGACGAGGTCGTTCGCCACGGCCTGCGCGACTTCGGGCTTGCGGTGCTCGAAGGCGATGCTGAACGAGATGTTGGCGGGGCCCTGCCGGTCCGGGTGATCGGCCTGCATCAATTGCACGGCGATGATCTTGCGCAGCTGGTCGACCTGCTCGGTCGGGGTGAAGCCGGGGCCGGCGTCCGCGAACAAGCCGTGCTTGGAGATGAGGCGCAGCAGGTTCTCCCGGGTCATGATGCGCTGCTTGAGGAGCTCGATGCGCTCGTCCGCGTACGACGTGATGGCCCCCGGCACGATGTCCGTCGGGATCTGCTGCGACTCGATGAGGATCGAGCCGGAGGAACGGTAGACCGGCGGGATCAGCAGCGCCACCGCCGTTCCCAGTGCCAGCACGCCCGCGAAGGTTGCGGCGATCAGCCAAGCGCGCCTTTGCGCGATGGACACGTAGTCGGAGAGCGTCAGTTGGTAGTCGTTCATGTCAGCCTCATAGATCAGGCGCGGTGTACTGCAGCAGCACCCCGATCCGGTTGCTCCGGGCGGTGCCTTCGGGTCCTGCCTGCCGGTGCACGGAAGCCTTCAGCGAAACCTGCCACGACTCGCTCATCTGCCGCACCCAGGCGACGCTTGCGAGACTGCGGCTGCTGCGCGCGGCCTTCTCCCTGCCGTGGCCGGCTTCCATCTCCAGCCGGGAGAGGGGATCGAGGTCGTAGCGAACGCGCATGCGGACCTGGTCCGATTGCACCAGTCCGCCGAAGGTGGCGTTGACGACCGGCACGCGCAGCAGTTCGAGCCCGGCTTCCCAGCGTTCGGCGGTGTACTCCGCCTTGAAGGCGCCTTGCCATCCCGTGCGCGAATCAGGCTCCGCGAAATGCAGCGGGCCGGCGGCCGCATCGATGCGGAAGAGCGGGCTGAAGGCATGCTCCACGCCCGCCATCGCGCCGACGACGGTCGAGTTCTGGGGGTCCAGGGGAAGCGGCACCGCGTTCGGCGCGGCGTCGGAGCGATAGACCTGACCGTTCAGCAGGCCGTAGATGCTCTGCCGCTCGCTCATGGCGCGCGTGAGCCGCGCTTCGGCGCTGGTGCGCCGGAAGTCGGGCGTCACCGCGCCGCTGTAGCGTTCCCATTCCTGGCTGCCTTCCACCGCCACCGAGGTGCGGGGATCCAGGTCACGCGTCCATCGGCCGGAGATTCCGAACAGCGTGCGCGAACCGTCCGAGCCCAGCGGCACCTGCTCGCCGAGGCCGAGATCGCGCAGCGCGCTGCGGTCGAGCAGCGCGGCGACTTCGCTCGACCACAGCGGCGCGGCGTGCTTCCACACCGCCCGCAGCCGCGGGTCGAGCCGGTCCTGCGCAACCTCCTGGTTGCTGCTCTTTTCCGCCGTCAGCGACGCTTCGAGGCCGTAGTCGTCCCGGCCCTCCACGTAACGCGTGACGAAATTCGGGGTCACCCGCACGAACGTGGTACCGGAAGTCGGGGCAACGCTCATTTGCGGATTGGAGTCGTACTCGATCTCCGCCGGCACCGTGAGCGAATGGATCCATCGCGTCTGCGCGGAGATGCCCGCGGCCCCGGTGGCGCCTGCAGCAAGCAGGAGGCCACGGGCGAGGCATCGTGCGACTGGCGCTGCGCGGCTTGGCACGCTCAAGGCACCACGACGGTGTCGCCAGGACGCATGACGATGTTCGAATCCAGCTCGCGTCCCTTGAGCAGGTCGCCGTAACGCACGCGCAGGGTTTCATCGGGCGTACCCGGGCCCATCTTGCGCAGGACGGTGATCCGATCGGCGTCCGCGAAGCGGTCCAGGCCCCCGGCCTGGCTGAGGACCTGCAGCACCGTGGTGTCCCCGCTCGTGAGGGGCACCGGCCCCGGCTTGAGAACCTTGCCGAGGACATAGACGCTGTTGCCCTCGGTGGCGAGCACGACGACGCTGACGACGGCGTCAGCGATGTACTTCTTCAGGCCTTCGCGGATGCGGTTCTCGGCTTCGGACGCGGGGATGCCCGCGACCATCACGCGACCCACCAGGGGAAACGTGATGCTGCCATCGGGCAGCACGCGCACTTCGCGGTTGAGGGCTTCTTCCTTCCACACGGAGACCTGAAGGCGGTCGCCGTGGCGCAGTTGATAGGTTTGCGCAGCGGACTGGGCCCAGGCGCCGAAGGACAGCAGGAGCAGGACCAGGAACGACGTGAGGCGAGTGATCATGGGCGCATCAATCCATTGAGGGCGACGAACCGAAACGATCGTCGCCAGGTTCAGAACCGGCGCCGCGCGGAGATTCCGAGGAACGCGAGCAGCGCACCGCCGAACAACCAGAGAGCGCCGGGCAGCGGCGTTTCGGAGGTCGTCTTGGCAGCGCCATTACTGTAGAACGGTTCAGCCGCATCGGGGGCCTCCGCGCGGGTCGGCCGACCTGAAGACGCGGCGATGTCCGACACGGCGAGGATCTCGCCCTTCTGCTTGAACGCGGTCGCCGGGACTTTCACCATCGTCATTCCCGCATCGGCGGGTTGTGCGGCAGGCGCGGCGAGATGGGCTCTGACGGGGCCGGCTGCGTGGGCCGTGCCGGCTACGGCCAGCACCGCGGCGACACCCCATGCGGCTAGGCGTGCGTTGATCATTGTTTTGTACTCCCTGGACTGCTGTGATTTCAGGCTCCAGATTAAGGCTCTGGTAGCTCCGCCACAATGGGCCGATGGAGCCAAGCGGCGTGTCAGCCGCCACGCCTCAATACGCGTTCTTCCCGGTCAGCGCGCGCGTAGTACGCAGGAGGATGGCGAGGTCAGTCCAGAGCGACCAGTTGTTGATGTACTCGATGTCGCTCTCCACCCTGAGCATCATCATCCCGAGGTCGCGGGTCTCGCCGCGGTAGCCACGCACCTGGGCCAGGCCAGTAATGCCGGGCTTGATCTTGTGGCGCGCGAAGTAGTGCGCGATCTGCTGTGCGTATTCCAGGTCGTGCTGCACGGCATGCGGACGCGGGCCGACCAGCGACATCTCACCGCGGATCACGTTGAAGATCTGCGGCAGCTCATCCAGGCTCGTGCGCCGCAGGAATGCGCCCACCCGCGTCACGCGCGGGTCGTCCTTCGACGCCTGCACCACCACGCCGTGGTCGTCGTGCACGTACATGCTCCGGAATTTCCAGATGTGGAAGCGCTTGCCGCCCCAGCCGAGGCGGGCCTGCCGGAAGAAGACCGGACCCGGACTGTCGAGCTTCACGGCTATCGCGATGGCCAGCAGGACCGGCGCGAGCAGCACCAGCAGCACCAGCGACAGGCAGATGTCCTCGATGGTCTTGAGCAGGCGCCGGATGCCGATCAGCGGGGTCTCGGACAACGTGAGCACGGGCACGCCCGCGATCGAACTCACCGTGTGGTTCACGAGCGGCAGCGAGAAGATGTCGGGCACCCAGTGCACCGCCACGTGCTTGTCCAGCAGCCGGAAGTACAGGCTTTCGATGATGTTGGAGGCGTTCAGTGGGATCGCGAAATACACCGTGCGCACCTGGTGGCGGTCGATCAGCTCCACCAGCTCGTCGAGCTGCCCGAGGATCGGCGACGTGGGCCCGAAGGTCTCCTGGTCCGGTTCCGGCCCGCCTTCCGCCTGGGGCAGGCTCACGAGGCCGACCACCGTCTGGCCCAGCCACTCGCTGCGCTGGATGCGCTGGTCCAGGAACGCGGCGACGCGGCCGGTGCCGACGATGATCACCCGGTCCAGCTCCGCCGAGTGGCGCAGCATTTCCTTGAACGAGATGCGCACGAGGAAGTGCAGCCCCGCCTGCAACGCGTACCCGATGACGAACAGCTGCCCCAGCAGCAGGCGCGAAAACGTTTCGCTCTGCTTGGTGAGGAAGCCCAGGGCGATCAGGATGAAGAAGGTCAGCGTCCAGGCCTGGAACAGGTCCAGCGCCTTGCGCGTGAAGCTCATGTTCTTGCGGTAGATGCCGAACGCGTTGTAGACGAGCCCCAGCGTGCAGAGCAGCAGGAAGACGAAGACGGTGTAGTGCGCCGTCAGCACGCCGATGTGGTGCGTGATCAGCAGGTAGCACAAGCCGACGACCAGGAGGCCGTCGAGGACCGCCTGGAGGTCCGTGATGCTGCTGCGGCGCTGGATGACTGCTGGTTTGGTGAGGATCTGCTGTGGCATGCTGGTGCGCAAGGATTTCGGCGTGCCGGCTGGCACATCCGCAAGGGGCTATTGTTGCGTCAACGTTGCCTGCTTGTGCGGATCCATTCCTTTTGGCGGTTGAAGAGGAAGCCGGCATAGATGGGCAGCTTCCTGAGGACGTAGACCGGCGCCGACGCCAGCTCCCCGAAGCTCACCCATTGCCGCCCCACGCTGAGCCACGCGAGCAGCACGGCCGTGGCGAAGCCGAGCAGGGACAAGCCGGCCACCGCGGCAGCGACACTGCCGAGCGCGCCCTGGCCAGCGGTCCACGCGCCGACCCCGCACGCGAGCACCACCAGCAGCGCAAGCAGGGCCAGCGGCGGGACGCAGACGTCCAGCGCCACCGCCACGGCCGCTGCATTGCGGGTGCGCAGCGAGCGCCAGAGCAACGGCGCGACCGCCGTGATCAGCGACAGGTGCCCGTGCACCCAGCGCTTGCGCTGACCTTCGAGGGCCGCCGCTTCCTGCGGGAACCAGCTTTCCACCCTCGCGGCGGGGCAAAACTCCGGTGCGCGGCCTTCCAGCGCCAGCTTCAAGCCGAGCTGCATGTCTTCGGCGAGGTGGCTGCTGGCGAAATCGTTCGGCCGGATGCACGACCACGGAAAAGCCATCCCGGTGCCCATCAGTTGGCAAGGGAGCCCGAGCCGGTGCATGCCGGAGGGGCGCACCTGGTTGCGCAGGGCCCAGGCAAACGCGGCCATCCGCACGCGCAGCGAACTGCCCGCAGGGGCCAGCATCAGGTCGAGCGCTTGCACGGGGCGCTGCCGGTCCATGGCGGTGGCAGCCAGCAGGTCCGGCGTTCCACCCGACGCCGTGCAGTCGGCGTCGATGACCAGCACCACGTCCGGCGGATCGGCGGCGAGGTGGGCGAGCCCGAAGGCCAGCGCGTGGCCTTTCCCGCGGGCGGAGGGATCGTGGCGCTCCACCACTTCCGCCCCGGCAGCGCGGGCCTCGGCTGCAGTGGCGTCCGAGCAGTTGTCCGCGACCACCAGCAGGCGTGCACCCGGGGACAGCTGCTTCGACAAGGACTGGATCGGGGCTGTGATCGTTCCCGCTTCGTTGTGCGCGGGCATCAGGACGACATACGAGGGAAGCGGG
>JAJNBO010000537.1 GCA_021156245.1 Ramlibacter sp.
CCGTGTACATGCCCGGCTTGTGGATGGACCGCGAAATGAAGGTGCCGGTGGACACGAAGGTTCCGTCGGCGATGGTGATGTGGCCCTGGATGCGGGCGGCGCCGCCGATCGTGCAGTTGGCGCCGATGACGGCGCTGCCGGCGATGCCGGTGCAGGCCGCGATGGCGGTGTTGCGCCCGATGTGCACGTTGTGGGCCACCTGGATCAGGTTGTCCAGCTTCACGCCATCCTCGATGACGGTGTCCGCCAGCGCGCCGCGGTCGATGCAGGTGTTGGCGCCGACCTCCACGTCGTTGCCGATGCGCACGGCGCCCAGCTGTTCGATCTTCTCGTAGCCCTGCGGCGTGGGCGCGAAGCCGAAGCCGTCAGCTCCGATCACCACTCCCGGATGCAGGATGCAGCGCTCGCCGATGACGCAGTTTTCCGCCACCACCACCCGTGGCTTGAGCACGGTGCCCGCGCCTATCCGTGCGCCGCGCTCCACCACGCTCAGCGCGCCGATGCGCGCGCCCGGCGCGACCTGCGCTTCGGGATGCACCACCGCGCTGGGGTGGACGTCGGGCTCGTCGCCGCGCGCGTGCGTGCGCTTCCACAACTGCGTCAGGCGGGCGAAGTACAGGTAGGGATCGTCGGCGACGATGCACGCGCCGCGGGCCAGCGCCTCGTCCCGCATGGCGGGCGCGACGATCACGCAGCCGGCGCGGGAGTCGGCCAGCTGCTGGCGGTAGCGGGGATTGCTGAGGAAGCTGACCTGGTCCGGCTGGGCGGAGTCCAGGGGCGCCAGGGCCTGGATGGCCAGGGTGGCCTCGCCATGCAGCTCGCCGCCGAGGGTGGCGACGATCTCGCCGAGTTGCAGGGCCACGGCGTCCGCTGCCCTAGCGGGTCGCGTTGAGCGCCCTGATCACCTTGTCGGTGATGTCGTGCTTGGGGTTGATGTAGACCGCTTCCTGCAGGATCAGGTCGTACTTCTCCTGCTCGGCGACCTGCTTGACCACGCGGTTGGCGCGGTCGAGGACCTGCTGCAGCTCCTCGTTCTTGCGCGCGTTCAGGTCTTCCTGGAACTCGCGGCGCTTGCGCTGGAACTCGCGGTCCTGGTCGATCAGCGCCTTCTGGCGCTGGCCGCGCCATGTCGGTGAGCTCCTTCTCGCGGCGCGCGAATTCCTGCTCCAGCTTCGCCTGCGCCGCCTTGGCGGTGTTGGCCTCGCGGAAGATCCGGTCGGTGTTGACGAACCCGACGCGGAAATCCTGGGCCTGCACCTGGGCGCCGAGCGCGAGCACGCCGAAGGCGATCGCGAGGCAATGACGGGACAGATACTTCATCAGAAGGAGGTTCCGATCTGGAATTGCAATCTCTGGATTTTATCCCCCGGTTGAGTCCGGATCGGCTGGGCCACCGCGATGCGCAGCGGGCCGATGGGCGACAGCCAGGACAGGCCCACGCCCGCGGACGCACGCATGTCGCCGAAATTCACCTTCTGGTTCTCGCCGAACACGTTGCCGATGTCCATGAACCCGAACAGGCGCAGCGACTTGTCGTTGCCGGCGCCGGGGAACGGCGTGATCACCTCCGCGTTCAGCGTCACCTTGCGCGGCCCGCCGATGGAGGACCCGGTCGGATCCCTGGGCCCCAGGGTGCCCTGCTCGAAGCCGCGCACGGAGCCGAGGCCGCCGGAATAGAAGTTCTTGAAGACCGGGTACGGCCGGTCCTGCAGGCCCTTGCCCCAGCCGAGTTCGCCGTTGAAGGCCAGGGTGAACTGCTTGTTCAGCGGGATGTAGTGCTGGTACTGGTAATTGCCGCGCAGGTAGCGGGCGTCGCCGGCCACGCCCCACTCGCCGGAGAGGCGCTGGTAGCGGCCGCGATTGGGCGTCACGCTGCTGTCGCGGTCGTCGCGCGACCAGCCGATGGACAGCGGGATCGCCGAACTGGCGTAGCCGAAGCGCTCGGCGTACGCGAGGTACGCCGCGGGGATGTTGGTGCCCGGCTTGATCTCGGTGCGCTCGAGCGTGCCGCCGAAGAACACGGTGTCCGTCTCGCTGAACGGGATGCCGAAGCGCAGGCCCGCGCCCATGGTCACCAGCTGGTAGTTGCCGCCCATCTCGTCGTACGGGCGCGAAGTGCGATAGTACAGGTCGACCGTGCGAGAGATGCCGTCGGCGGTGAAGTACGGATCCACGGAGTTGATCGCCAGCGTGCGGTTGTACTTGCTGGTGTTGACTTCCACCCCGAGGTAGTTGCCCGTGCCGAACACGTTCTCCTGCTTGATGGAGAACGACAGCGCCAGCTGCTCGGCGCTGGAGAAGCCCGCGCCCAGCTGCAGGCTGCCGGTGGGCCTTTCCTCGACCGTGACGTTCAGGTCCACCTGGTCGGGCGCGCCGGGCACGTCGCTGGTCTCGACGTTGACTTCCTTGAAGAAGCCCAGGCGGTCGACCCGGTCGCGCGAGATCTTGATCTTCTCGGCGTCGTACCAGCTCGACTCGAACTGGCGGAACTCGCGGCGGATCACTTCGTCGCGCGTGCGGTTGTTGCCCGCGATGTTGATGCGGCGCACGTAGGCACGGCGCGAAGGCTCGGCCACCAGCGTGAACGACACGCGGTTGTTGGTGCGGTCCACCTCGGGGCGCGCCTCGACCTGCGCGAAGGCATAGCCGAAGTTGCCGAAGTATTCGGTGAACGCCTTGGTCGTCTCCGCCACTTCGTCGGCGTTGTACGGCTCGCCCGGGCGAATCTTCACCAGCGACTTGAACTCGTCGTCCTTGCCGAGGAAGTCGCCTTCCAGCTTGACGCCGGACACCACGTAACGCTCGCCCTCCGTGACGTTCACCGTGATGCTGATGTCCTGCTTGTTCGGCGAGATCGCGACCTGCGTGGAGTCGATGCGGAACTCGAGGAAGCCGCGCTGCAGATAGTAGGACTTCAGCGCTTCCAGGTCGGCGTTGAGCTTGGTGCGCGAATAGCGGTCGGACTTGGTGTACCAGGAAAGCCAGCCGCCGGTGTCCAGCTCCATCTGGTCCAGCAGCGTCTTCTCGCTGAACGTGCGGGCGCCGACGATGTGGATGTCCTTGATGCGGGTGGGCTCGCCCTCGGTCACCGTGAAGGTGAGGTTCACGCGGTTGCGCTCGATGGGCGTGACGGTGGTCACCACCTCGGCGCCGTACAGGCTGCGGTTGATGTACTGGCGCTTGAGCTCCTGCTCGGCGCGGTCGGCCAGCGCCTGGTCGTACGGACGGCCCTCGGTCAGGCCGATCTCGCGCAGCGCCTTCTTCAGCGTGTCCTTGTCGAATTCGCGGGTGCCGGCGAAGTCGACGTCGGCCACCGTGGGCCGCTCCTCGACCACCACCACGAGCACGTCGCCGTTGACCTCAAGGCGCACGTCCTTGAACAGGCCCAATGCGAAGAGGGCCCGGATCGCGGCCGAGCCCTTGTCGTCGTTGTACTGGTCGC
>JAJNBO010000538.1 GCA_021156245.1 Ramlibacter sp.
GGGCGGCCGTGCCGCCCACCAGAGCGGGCACGCGCACGAGTTCACCAGCGAGGAAGCCCGCGCCGCCGGCAAGAAGCGCCACGCTCGCGCCGCATCCGCGTCGGAAGCGCCCCGCGCCTGATGCGGGCGTAGGACGCGCCGGTCCGCGCGCCCTTCCCGGCTCCGACAGCGGAGGCTGCACGCCGGCCCTAGCATGGCTGCATGCCCTCCAGCGTCGCCACGCCTGAATCCCCCCCGACCACCGCGCCGGTGCCGGCTCCAGCCGCACCGGCGCTCGCGCTTGCACAGGCCAGCCGCGCCTTGTGGAGCGCCACCCTCGCGCTGATGACGGCGTTCATGCAGACGCCGGCTCCCGCGCACCGCTACCTCCTCGCGCGCCGCATCGGCGGCCAGGAGTGCTTCGAGCCGCGCTGCCGCGCCAGCTTCGAGCGGCTCGCCAGGCGCTGGCTCGCGCGGGCGGAAGAATTCTCTCCCGCGCCGCGACGCCCGCAGGCCGGCTTGCTGCGCCTTTTCTCCTGAGACACCCCGCCTGCGCCGCGCGCACGCTGGCGTTGTCGACACGCGCCTACAGGACCGGCGGGGCGTGTCCGACAGGCTGTGCAAGAGGTGGTTTGCACACTGCAGGAAACATCCGTACACGCAGTTTTCAATGGCAGAAACCAAGGGAATGGCCAAGACCTCCACGCGCTCGCTGTGGAAGGGGGCCATCACGTTCGGCCTCGTGCACATCCCGATCGGGCTGTACTCGGCGACGCAGGAAACCGACGTCGACTTCGACTGGCTCGATCGGCGGACGATGGACCCGGTGGGCTACAAGCGCATCAACAAGCGCACCGGCCGGGAGATCGACAAGGAAGACGTCGTCAAGGGCGTGCAGCATGGCAAGGGCAACTACGTGGTGCTCTCGCAGGAGGAAATCGCCGAGGCCTATCCGCGCACCACGCAGACGATCGAGATCGAGGCCTTCATCGACGTCGACGAGGTGCCCTTCGTCTATCTCGAGAAGCCGTACTTCACCGCCCCCATCAACAAGGGCGAGAAGGTCTACGCGTTGCTGCGCGAAGCACTCAAGGACACGGGCAAGGCCGGACTGGCCCGCGTGGTCATCCACAGCAAGCAGCACCTGGCCGTGGTGCTGCCCTGCGGTCCCGCCCTGGTGCTGAACCTGCTGCGCTGGGGCGGCGAGATCCGGTCCTGGGAAGACCTGCCCCTGCCCTCCGCGGGCAAGGCGGGCATCAAGGACGCCGAGCTGAAGATGGCCAAGCACCTGATCGAAGACATGAGCGGGCACTGGAACGCGGCCGAACTCCGCGACCAGTTCCACGACGCGATCATGAAGCTCGTGGAGGCCAAGGCCAAGGCGGGCGACACCGAAACCGTGGAGCCGCTGGAGCAGGCGCCCGATGCGCAGGACAGCAACGTGGTGGACCTGACGGAGCTGCTGCGGCGCAGCCTCGGCGGCGGCCACAAGGCTGCCTCGCCCGCCAAGCCCGCCGCGAAGGGCAAGCGAAGCGCTTCCGCCGGCGCCAAGGCGCCAGCAAAGCACGCGGCGCCCCGCAAGCGCGCGACCACGGCCGCCAAGCGCACGACCGCAAAGACCGCCCGCACCAGGCGCGCGGCCTGACGAAGCCATGGAAACGACTCCCTATCTCGCCGCCTGGATCCTCGCCGTGGTGCTGGCGATCGGCGTCCTGAGCTGGGCGCTGGCACGGCACCAGCGGCGCGTCGACCTGCGGCGCGAGCAGGCGGCCCAGTTGTTGCAGGCGCTGCAGCGCTATTCCGCATGGGTCTGCGCGCAGCGGCTGGCCGCGGTGTTCCAGGGCGAAGGGGCCGAAGCGGCCGCCGCCCTCGACCAGGCCTGCACAATCCGCCTTGCCTGGTTTCCCGAACTCGCAGGCGACATGGCGCAACTGATGGCCGTGCACAACCGCATCGTGGCCTTCCTCGGCACGCAGCAGGCGCTGTGGCTGCGCGACCCCGAACACTGGCTCGAGTCCGAGCACGACAAGCGCTTCATGGCGCTTTGGCGGCAACACCGGTTCGCCCTGCAAGCCCTGCTGGCCAAGCTGGAGGAGGCCACCAGCATCCGCATCCATTCCCCGGCGCCGCGCCGCGAGTCCACCTATGCATGAACGCACGCCAAGCGAATCGGAGAACGCCCATGAAACACCCTATTGGCACCCTCGGTGCCTTCCTCGCCGGAGCCCTCGCCATGTACTACCTCGACCCTGACCTCGGCGAACGCCGCCGTGCCCTGCTTGCCGAACTGGTGAAAAGCGGCCTGCCCGGGGATCGCCGGTCGCGCGGCCGCCTCGCCCGCCGCAGCTACCACCGGGTGACGCAGGCGGATCCGCGCAGCGACGCCGAACTGCGCGCCCGCGTGCAGGAATTGCTGGGCCGCGCCGCGAGCTTCCCCGGAGCGATCCGCGTGGACGTGGAAAACGGCGCGGTGCGCCTGTCCGGGCGCGTGCTGGCCCAGGAGCGGGACGCGCTGCTGCACCAGGTGCTGCAGACGCCCGGCCTGCAGAAGCTGGTGAACGCCATGAGCTCGCACGACCACCCGCACGAGATCGCCAGTCGCCAGCCGGACGCGCCGACGCCGGGCGTGAGCCACGCGGCCGTCAACGCCTGACGCCCCGACGCAGGTCGCAAGCTTTGCAGGTGCGCCGCGCCGGGCTAGGATGCGGCCTGCCATGCACTCCGCCATGTCCCGCAACGCTCGCCTGCTC
>JAJNBO010000067.1 GCA_021156245.1 Ramlibacter sp.
GTCTGGCGCATCGGCAGCCGCACGCTCAGGCACCCGGCCAAGGTGCCGCTGCTCTGGGCCATCGCGGTGGCCAGCTTCGTCGCCATCGCCTGGCTGAAGGTGCCCTTCCCCTGGATCGTGCTGTGCGCGGCGGTCCTCGGTTCGCTGGCGGCGCGTCATGCGCCCTCGCAGGTGGCAGGGGGCGGCGGCCATGGCCAGTCCGAGAAGTCCTGGGGCCCCGCGCTGATCGACGACCACACGCCCACGCCCGAGCACGCGCGTTTTCGCAAGTCGCACCTGGCGTGGATCGTGGCCGCCGGCGCGGTGCTGTGGCTGGCGCCGATGGCGGTGCTCGTCGCGGCAACGGGCATCGAGGGCACGCTCACGCAGATGGGCTGGTTCTTCAGCAAGGCGGCGCTGCTCACCTTCGGCGGCGCGTATGCCGTGCTGCCCTATGTGTACCAGGGCGCGGTGGAGCACTACCAGTGGCTGACGGGCCCCCAGATGATCGACGGCCTGGCGCTGGGCGAAACCACGCCGGGGCCGCTGATCATGGTGGTGGCCTTCGTCGCGTTCGTCGGCGGCTGGGCGCGCCAGGTGCTCGGGCCGGATGCGCTGTTCCTGGGCGCGGCCCTCGCCGCGGTCGTGGTGACCTGGTTCACCTTCCTCCCCTCGTTCCTGTTCATCCTGGCGGGCGGTCCGCTGGTGGAATCCACGCACGGCAAGCTGGGGTTCACCGGGCCGCTGACGGCGATCACCGCGGCGGTGGTCGGCGTCATCGCCAGCTTGGCCCTGTTCTTCCTGGCGCACATCGCGCAGGACCGCCCGACTGGGGGTTGGCCGGTGGACTGGGTGTCGCTGGCCATCGCCGCCGCGGCTGCCGTGGCCTTGCTGCGCTACAAGGCCGGCGTCATCCCGGTGATTACCGCCTGCGCGGTCACAGGCATGTTGCTGAGGCTGGGGGGTATCGCCTGATGGGGCGTGGCCGCACCGGCGCTATGCTGCGCGCATGAACATCCTGATCACCGGTGGCACGGGCTTCCTCGGCGCCCGCCTCGCCCGCACGCTGCTCGCCGCGGGCTCCGTTTCCCTTCGTGGCGCCCCGGCCCGCCGCATCGAGCAGGTGGTGCTGGCCGACCGCGGCCCCGCGCCCGCCGACCTGGCGTCGGACCCCCGGGTGCGCGTGGTGCAGGGCGACCTGCTCGAGCTGGTGCAGCGGAAGGACCTGCCCACCGCCGGCACCGATGCGGTGTTCCACCTCGCCGCCGCGGTCAGCGGTGAATGCGAAGCCGACTTCGACCTCGGCATGCGCAGCAACGTCGACACGACGCGCGCGCTGCTGGAAGGTTGCCGCGCGCTGGGCACCAGCCCGGTGTTCGTGTTCGCCAGTTCGGTCGGCGTCTTCGGCCGCCGCCCGGGTGACGGCCCGCTCGGCACGATCGCCGACGACACGTTGCCGACGCCGCAAGGCAGCTACGGCATCCAGAAGTTCATCTGCGAACAGCTGGTGGCCGACTACGCGCGCAAGGGCTACGTCGCGGGCCGCAGCGTGCGGCCGATGACGGTGGCGGTGCGTCCCGGCCGCCCCAACGGCGCGGCGTCCAGCTTCTTCAGCGGCATGATCCGCGAGCCTCTCGCCGGCGAGCGGGCGCGCATCCCGGTGCCTGCCGACACGCCCGCCGCGCTGGCATCGCCGCGCAGCACCATCGCCGGCTTCATCCGCGCCGGTGAAGCCAGCGATGCGCAGTGGGGCCACCGCACGGCCGTCAACCTGCCTTCGCTGCGCACCACCGTCGGCGAGATGGCGGCGGCACTGGAGAAGGTCGCCGGCAAGGAAGCGAGTGCGCTGCTCAACTGGGATGTCGACCCCACGATCGAAAAGCTGGTGCGCAGCTGGCCCGGCGACGTGGCCTGGGAGCGCGCGCGCGGCTTGGGGCTGGGGAGCGACGCCAGCTTCGAAGCGATCGTGCGCGAGTACATCGCCGAGAACCCGCAGGCCGTGCGCCTGGCGGTGCGCTGAGGGCCGCGCCATGCCCCGTTTCGCCGCCAACCTGTCGATGCTCTACCCGGAGCTGGGCTTCCTGGACCGCTTCGAAGCCGCCGCGCGCGATGGTTTCGAGGCCGTGGAATACCTGTTCCCGTACGAGCACGATCCGGCCGAACTGGCCGCGCGCCTGCACGCGCACGGGCTGCAGCAGGTGCTGTTCAACGCGCCGCCCGGCAACTGGGACGCGGGCGAGAAGGGGCTGGCCTGCCTGCCGGGCCGCGAGCAGGAATTCCGCGACGGCTTCGCCAAGGCGTTGAAGTACGCCGAGGCGCTGCGCTGTCCGCGCGTGCACGTCATGGCGGGGCTGGTGCCGGAGGGACAGGAGCGCAACGCCGTGCGCCCGACGTACGTGGCCAACATCCGCTGGGCTGCGCGCGAGGCGGCCAGGCAGGGCGTCAAGGTGCTGATCGAGCCGATCAACACGCGCGACATCCCGCGCTTCTTCCTCAATCGCCAGGACCACGCGCACGAGCTGCTGGCGGAGATCGGCGAAGCGAATGCGCAGGTGCAGATGGACCTGTACCACTGCCAGGTGGTGGAAGGCGACGTGGCGATGAAGATCCGCCAGTACCTGCCCACCGGCCGCGTCGGCCACTTCCAGATCGCCGGCGTGCCGCAGCGGCACGAGCCCGACCTCGGCGAGATGAACTATCCCTTCCTGTTCTCCGTCATCGACGAGGTGGCGGCCGCCTGCGGCTGGCAGGGCTGGGTGGGCTGCGAATACCGGCCGGCCCGCGGTGCGCAGCCCGGCGGCACTTCCGAAGGCCTGGCCTGGATGCGCCGGCTCAGGACGGCTTCTTCATGATGTTGATGTTGCCGTCCGCCTCCAGGATGGCCATCCGCATGTCCTCGAGGTCGCAGTCGGCGCCGCGCAGTGCTTTCTCCACGTCCGAGCGCGGCACGCGCTGCCTCTTCAGCACGTCGTCGTAGATCACGCCGTCGCGGCCGATCAGCACGGGATTGCCCTGCACCGCCGCATCGGCCTTCTGGCTGCGCGATGTGATGAGGGCGATCACCACGTCCAGCAGGACCAGCGTCGCGGCGACGATCAGGCCCGCCGGCACCGACTCGTCGCCGCCGTGCAGCGCGCCGCTGACGCCTTCGGACAGAAGCATCACCACGATCAGGTCGAAGGGCGTGAACTGGCCCACGGTGCGCTTGCCCGTGATGCGCACCATCACCAGCAGCACCAGGTAGACAATCGCCGCGCGGACCGCGAATTCCCACCAGGGGGCTTGCATGTCGAACATTTCGTGCTCCCGGAAGTCTCCGGCGGAGTGGACCACCGGGGCAGGCTCAGCCTTGTCGGACGCCGCCGCGTCCCGACCGTTCGCCCTTCGGAGACCGCTACCCCCATTGCTCCAGGAACGCCTTCGCCGCATGCGGCGCACGCTCCTTGGCGCCGTTGATGAAGAACACGAAAGCCTCCTTGCGCGCCCCCATTTCCACCCACTCCTTCGCCCCGCGCGCCCACGGCGTGAGTTCGTCCAGCGGATACCCGGTCGCGCAATCCTCGCGGCTGCGCATCAGGCGCAGGTAAGCCAGGTCGCTGCGCGCATGCGGGATCGACGGGTACTTGTCCGCGTCCGTGTACACCGTCGTGCAGTCGTGGCGCGCCAGCAGGTCCAGGTAGGGTTCGCAGGCGAAGCTCGGGTGCCGCGCATCCAGCACGTGCCGCAGGGGGCGCCCCTGCACGTCGCGCGGCAGCAGCCGCAGGAAAGGCTCGATGTTGTCCGGGTCGAACACGGTGGACGGCATCAGCTGCCACAGGATCGGCCCCAGCTTGTCGCCGAGCTCCGCGATGCCGCTGCCGATGAAGCGGGCGATGCCTTCGGCGGCGCCCGCCAGCTCGCGCCGGTGCGTCGTGAAGCGGTGCGCCTTGAGCGAGAAGACGAAGCCGTCGGGCGTCTCGTCGCGCCACTTGGCGAAGGTCGCCGGCTTGAAGGTGCTGTAGAAAGTGCCGTTGACCTCGACCGCGGTGAACTGGCGGCTCGCGTACTGCAGCTCCTTCGCATGCGCCAGTCCGGCGGGATAGAAGTTGTTGCGCCAGGGCTCGAAGGTCCAGCCGCCGACGCCCACGTGGATGCGGTTCAAGTCTTGTCTCCCCAGACGCGTTGCACCCCCGGCTCGGGCGCTTCGGTGACGCCACGGCGCGGCGCGGCGGACTCGCGCAAGCCTTCATCCGCATTGATCGCGAGCCCCACGCGGAACTGCTGCGGCTCCAGTCCCTGCTGGTGCAGCAGCGCGCCCAGCAGGATGTCGCCGCCGGCGTGCCGTAGCGCCGGCTCGGGCCAGTCCCAGCGCCGCAGCAGGTCCAGCGGCGCCACGAACCAGCCGCCGGTGTTGAAGCGCACCGGGCTCGGGATCGGGCGGCCCCGGTACCAGTGCTGCGCCCGGATCCATTCCTGCTGCGCCGCGTCGAGGTTCATCGTGTAGACGGAGCCGAGCGTGCCCTGCGTCGCGGCCGCGCGCGCGGAAACCGCCTGCAGCCAGCCCTTCACGTCCAGGCCCGGACGCAGGAAGGAGTCGTCGTCGAACCACATCAGGTGCGTGGCATCCCCGTGGTAGCCGGCCAGCAGCCGGCGCAGCATCGGGTACTTGTAGGCCTGCGGGTCCGCTTCCTCGCGCGGCACGCCGGGCAGCAGCTCGTCGAGGATCTCGCGCGATGCGGCGGACACCTCGTTCAGCCCGATGCGCAGGTCGACCTGTCCCGTGTTCCACAGCGCGCGCAGCGTGCCGCCACAGCGCCGGGCCAGCAGCGGGTGATCGCCGTAGAACAATGCGAGGACGAGGAACTTGACCAAGGCGTGCGCGCGTGATTTCGGGCCCATCCTAGCCCAGCCAACGTGTCACGCGTACAGTTGCGGCATCCGCTTTCCGAACGAGACATTGCAATGAACGCACCCCTGCACCGCGAGATGCCCGCCACCGTGCTCGACAGCGCCGCCGCCCTGGACCAGGTCACGCGCCAGTGGGACGGCGACATCGTCCGCCAGATCACCGACTACATCGCGATCCCCGCCAAGTCGCCCGGCTTCGACCCGGCCTGGTCGGAGCACGGGTACATCGACACGGTGCTGCGCAACGCGGCGTCCTGGGTGGAGGCGCAGAAGGTCGAAGGCCTGAAGCTGGAAGTGGTGCGCCTGCCCGGCCGCACGCCGGTGATCTTCTTCGAGGTGCCGGCCACGCGCGCGGACAGCACGCAGACCATCCTGATGTACGGCCACCTGGACAAGCAGCCGGAATTCACCGGCTGGCGCAACGACCTGGGTCCGTGGACGCCCAAGTACGAGGACGGCAAGCTCTATGGCCGCGGCGGCGCCGACGACGGCTATGCGGTCTACGCCAGCATCGCTGCCGTGCAGGCGCTCAAGGCGCAGGGCAAGCCGCATGCGCGCATCGTCGGCCTGATCGAGACCTGCGAGGAATCCGGCTCCTACGACCTGCTGCCCTACGTCGACGCGCTGCGGCCGCGGCTGGGCGACGTCGGGCTGGTGATCTGCCTCGACTCCGGCGCCGGCAACTACGACCAGCTGTGGCTCACCACCTCGCTGCGCGGCCTGGCCGGCGGCGTGTTGAAGGTGCAGATCCTCACCGAGGGCGTGCACTCCGGCGACGCTTCGGGCCTCGTGCCTTCCAGTTTCCGCATCATGCGGCAGGTGCTGGACCGGCTGGAGGACAGCAAGACGGGCACCCTGCTGCCGCGAAGCTTCCACTGCGAGATGCCGGCCGACCGCCTGGAGCAGGCCAGGGCGACCGCGGCGATCCTGGGCGAAGAGGTCTACAAGCGCTTCCCGTGGGCCCATGCGGACTGCGGCGGCTCCACCGCCTTCGCGCTGCCCACGACCACCGACCCGGTGCAGGCGCTGGTCAACCGGACCTGGAAGCCGACGCTGTCCGTGGTCGGCGCCGAGGGCTTCCCGGCGCTGCAGGACGCCGGCAATGTGCTGCGTCCCTACACGGCCTTCAAGCTGTCGCTGCGGCTGCCCCCGCTGATCGACGCCGGCCAGGCGGTGCAGGAACTCAAGACCTTGCTGGAGGACAACGCGCCCTACCAGGCCAAGGTGACCTTCGAGTCGACGGGCGCCGCTTCCGGCTGGAACGCGCCCTCCACCACGCCCTGGTTCGAGCAGGCGCTCAACACCGCTTCGCTGGCGCACTTCGGGGCGCCGGTCGGCTACATCGGCCAGGGCGGCACCATCCCGCTGATGAACATGCTGTCGCAGGGCTTCCCCACGGCGCAGATGATGGTGTGCGGCGTGCTGGGCCCGCGGAGCAACGCGCACGGTCCCAACGAATTCCTGCACGTGCCTTACGCCAAGCGCCTGACGGCCGCGGTCGCCGAGGTGATGGCGCAGATGCCCTGACGCTCGTCGGATGCGGGCCGGCAACGGCCCGTTTCAGCCCATTGGGGCATTGACAGCGCCGGCCCGGCAGCGATGATCGCTACGGATGAGCGATGCCCGGGTCGAATCGACCCTTTCCACTTATACGGCCAGCGACGGAGACAACCTCGCGGTGCAGGACTGGCACTTGCCGCCGGGCGTGCAACCGCGCGCGTCGGTGCTCATGGTGCACGGCCTGGGCGAGCACGCCGGTCGCTACGACCCGGTGGCGCAGCGGCTCAATGCCTGGGGCTTCGCGGTGCGCAGCTACGACCAGTACGGCCATGGCGAATCGGGCGGCGTGCGCGGCGCGCTGCCGCAGACCACGCGGCTGGTCGAAGATCTCTGCGACCTGGCGGACAGCATGCAACGCCGCCATCCCGGCGCGCCATTGGTGGTGCTGGGGCACAGCATGGGCGGCCTGGTTGCGGCGAGCCTGGTGGCGCGCGGCCTGTGCCGTGTCGACGCACTGGTGCTCTCCTCGCCCGCGCTCGCGACTCGCCTGAACGCGGTGCAGAAGATGCTGATGGCGGTGGTGCCGCGGCTCGCGCCCAACCTCACGGTGGGCAACGGGCTGGATCCGCAGTTCCTCACCCACGATGCTGGTGTGGTCGAGGCCTACAAGGCCGACCCGCTGGTGCACGATCGCGTCTCGGGCCGGCTGGCGCGCTTCATCCAGGACGAGGCGGTGCCGGTGCTGGCGCAGGCGCCGCACTGGAACGTGCCGACGCTGCTGATGTACGCGGGCGATGACCGCATCATCGACCCGGCGGGCAGCCACCAGTTCGCGCGCGTGGCGCCGCCCGCAGTGGTCACCTCGCGCTGCTTCGAGCACCTGTGGCACGAGATCTTCCACGAGGTCGATTGCGAGCCGGTGTTCGGCTGCCTCAAGGAGTGGCTGGACGCGCGGTTCTAGGTTTCCGGAGCACCGGGGTTCGGCTGCGCGCTCACCACCAGCCTACGGGATACGCATTGCCTCTTTCGTAGGCCGGTGGTGAGCGGCGACAGCCCGAACCCCGGTGACCTCAAGCGACCACCGGCCGCGCCCGCCGCATCCCCAACCAGATCAACCCGGACGCCACCACCGCCATCGGCAGCAGCGACCCGAAGTTCAGCCACGTCCACCCTTGCGTGGTGACCAGCACGCCCGAGGCCAGCGATGTCAGTGACAGCGTGGCGAACAGGAAGAAGTTGAGAGCTCCTTGGGCGCGATCACGCTCTTCCGGCGCATAGGAGGTCAGCGCCAGCGTCGTGCTGCCGGTGAACAGGAAGTTCCACCCCAGCCCGAGCAGGAACAGCGCGATGGTGAACTGGTGCAGCTCCACGCCCGACAGCGCCACGAGCACGCAGACGAAGTTCAGCGACACGCCCACCCCCATCACCGGCAGCGCGCCGAAGCGCTTGATCAGGTGCCCGGTGAAGAAGCCCGGCGCGAACATGCCGATCACGTGCCACTGCAGCACGAACGCCGCGTCCTCGAACGGCAGGCCGCACATCTGCATCGCCAGGGGCGTCGAGGCCATCAGCAGGTTCATCACGCCGAAGCCGAGCGCGCCCGACATCGCGGCGATGGCGAACACCGGCTGCTGCAGCAACTGCAGCACCGAGCGGCCGACCGGTGAGCCTGCGGTCTTGGGCGGCACCGGCGGAAAGCGCATGACGGCCAGCAGCAGCATCGCCAGCACGGCGACGCCCGCCAGCGCGAGATAGGCGCCGGCGAAGGGCGCTTCGGCGATGTCGCGCGTGCGCGTGGCCAGCCAGGGGCCTGCGACGGCGCCGATCAATCCGCCGGCCATCACCAGCGACACGGCTTTCTCGCGCGCCGAGGGCTGCGCCAGTTCGGCCGAGGCGAAGCGGTACAGGCCGGCGTTGGCGGCGTAGAAGCCGGCGATGACGGTGCCCGTGCAGAGCAGCCAGAAGTTGCGCGTGCCGGCCGCATAGGCGCACAGCAGCGCCGAGCCCATCGCCACCAGCAGGCCGAGCTGGAAGGCGCGCTTGCGCCCCAATCGCGCCTGCGAGCGCGCGACGACGCCGGTGAAGAGCGCGCCGCCGACCACGTAGCCCATCACCGGCAGCGTCGCCATCCAGCCGTACGGCGCGAGCGACAGGCCGACCAGCCCGTTGATGGCGATGAAGGTGACGTTGTTGGTGAGAAAGAGGCCCTGCAGCACCGCCAGCAGCCAGAGATTGCGGTTCATGGTGCCCTGCCTGCGGTGAGGACGGCCAGTGCCGCCAGGGGTGCGGTCTCGGCGCGCAGCACGCGCGGGCCGAGGTGAACGGGGATCCAGCCGCGGGCCAGCGCCGTGTCTTCTTCGGCGGGGGCGAGGCCGCCCTCGGGGCCGGAGAGCAGCGTCAGTTCCCCAGGCGGCGGCAATGCGGCCAGCGCTTGCGTGCCCGCGCGCAGCGAGAGCACCAGGCCCGGAGAGCGTTGCGCGGCAAGCCACGCGGCCAGCGGCTGCACCGGGTGCACGGTGGGCACCCGGTTGCGGCCGCACTGCTCGCAGGCGGCGATGGCCACGCCCTGCCAGTGCGCCTGCTTCTTCTGCGCGCGTTCGCCGGCCGGGCGCAGCACGCTGCGCTCCGCCAGCAGCGGCTGGATGGAGGCGACGCCCAGCTCGGTCGCCTTT
>JAJNBO010000539.1 GCA_021156245.1 Ramlibacter sp.
AGCGAGGCCATCAAGCGCAATGGCCGGGTGGTCCTCTGCAAGTCCGCCGACGGCCACGCCTGCGTCGACGATGGCGCGTGGGAGCAGGGCTGGATCCTGTTCCAGGACCGCAACAACAGCGGCTCCCGGGAGTCCGCCGAGCCGGTGCTCGAGCGTCTCCATGCATTGCCGCCCGGGTGGCGCCTGACCGCCAATACGCCGGTGGGCCGCTATGTCTCCTACGGTCCCACGGGCGGCGCCCGGATGGCGCAGTCCGGCGCCTTCCAGGCCGGCACCTTCACCCTGTGCCGCGCCTCCACGGAGCGCACCGAAGCGCGCCAGATCATCATCAACGCGGGGGGCCGGCCACGGGTCCAGAAGGTGTGGCTGGATCACTGCTACTGATCCGTCCGCGGGCCGCGCCAGAAGGGCACCGGCCGCCCTGCAACGAGGCTGGACCGCTCATCACATGACCGCGACCGCTGGGCGAACCGGCGTGGCAGGGCACTGCAGCGCTGCGTAGCATCCGCTCGTTCCTGTCGCCTGGAGAAGAGCCTTGTCCCCAACCTGTATGAGCCGGTCCCGAGCCGCAGCGGGCTTCACCCTCATCGAACTCATGATCACGGTGGCCATCATCGGGATCCTGTCCGCGGTGGGCTATCCGGCGTACACGGACTACATCCGCCGCGGGCAGCTGCAGGAAGCCTTCGCCGCGCTCCCGGACTACCGGGTCAAGCTGGAGCAGTACTTCCAGGACTACAAGAGCTATGGCACCACGAACGGCGGCGTCTGCGCCAACGGCCTGAATGCCTCCAACTGGAGCAGCTTTCCCGCGGGGAAATATTTCACGTACACGTGTCGCGTCGACGGCACCGGCTACCTCCTGACCGCCACCGGCGCGAACGGCAAGGCCGTGGGGCACACCTACACGGTGAACCAGGAGAACCAGCAAGGCACCACCCAGTTCAAGGGCGCCGCCGTCACCGGCAAGAACTGCTGGCTGGTGAAGGGAACGGAGTGCTGATCGTGAAGCGGCAACGTGGCATCAACCCCTCATTGCCGCCGGCATGCCCAGCATGGGCGACTGGATCCGGTCCACGCACGTGCGCACGCTCGCGGAAACCACGCAGACCGGCCTGCACAAGGCGCGCCAGGAAGCGATGAAGCGCAACAAGGTCGTCACCTTCTGGCTGGTGTCGCCCGCGACCACCACGCGGCCCGACGACACCTGCGCCCTGGACGCCGCGTCCGGCGCCTGGGTGGTGAGCCTGGAGAACCCGGCCGGCAAGTGCGCGACCGCGCCGTCCGCGTCCGTGGCCCCCCGCATCGTGGAAACGTACGGCCCCGGCAACAGCGCCGAGGGCATCGCGGTGGCGGCCGACACGTCCTCCATCAGCTTCAACGGCTTCGGCCAGAGGACCGGCGGCGGCGCCTGGAAGGTGGACATCAGCCATACGGCGAGCACCTCGGTGCGGCCGCTGCGCGTCGAAGTTTCCCCCAGTGGCGGCATCCGGATGTGCGATCCGGCCGTGCGCGCCATTGACACTACGGACCCCAGGGCATGCAACCACGACTGAACAACCGGACCCGGCAGCCTAAGCGCCAGCGCGGCGTGGCGCTGGTGGAGGCGCTGGTGGGCATCCTCATCTTCGCCTTCGGCATCGTGGGCCTGGTCGGCCTGCAGGTGGCGATGACGCGCGCCCAGGGCAGCGCGAAATACCGGGCGGACGCCGCCTACCTGAGCTCGCAGGCCCTGGGCGCCATGTGGGCCGACAAGACGAACCTGGCCAAGTACAACACGGGGGATGACTGCGACGAGTACGCCCCCTGCAAGGACTGGGTGCAGAAGGTCGCCGCCGACCTTCCCGCCGGGTCCGTCGAAATCAGCGCCACTGCCGCCACCGGCGTCGTGGGCATGACCATCACCTGGTCCACGAGCGCGGAAGGAACGCACAGCCATGTCGTCACGAGCTCCATCAACTAGGCGCCAGTCGGGCTTCACGCTCGTCGAGCTCATGATCGGCGTGCTCATCGGCCTGATGGCCAGCCTCGCCGTGACCCACGTCCTGGTGAATTCCGAAGGCCAGAAGCGCACGACCACGTCCGGCTCGGACGCGCAGGTGAACGGCGCGCTGGCGCTGGCCACGCTGCAGCGGGCACTGCAGCCGGCCGGCTACGGTTTCACCACCACGCCGAACGTGATCGGTTGCACGCTGACCGCCGTGTTCGGCGGCGCCGCGGTGGCCGACTTCCCGACGCACCTGGTGCCGATCTCCATCACCAACGGCGCCAGCGGCGCCCCGGACTCCATCCGCATCCTGGCGAGCGGCAAGAATTCCTACTCCGTGCCCTTGCGCATCACCGCTCCGGGCAACACCACCACCAACTACCCGGTGGGCAGCGTCGGCGGCATCACGGCCGGCGACCTGGTGATCGCCGCCAACGCCATCAGCGGCGCCCCGAGCGTGCCCTGCCGGGTGCTGCAGGTGACCGCGACCCCCATCACCCTGCCGGAAGTCGTGCACGGCCCGGCAAGCGGCTGGAACGCCGCCCCGCCCGCGGCGGGGGTCTATCCCGACGGGGGCGCCCTGATCAACATGGGCACGCCGATGGACGTGACCTATTCCATCACCGGTGGCGCGCTGACGGTGCGCAGCCTGACGCTGGACGACACGACCTCCGAGCCGGACTACGGCGCGGCAACCGAGCTCTTTCCCAACGTCGTGCAGTTGCAGGCCCTCTACGGCAAGGACACCAATGCCGACGGCAACGGCAAGGTCGATTCCGTGGACACGTGGGACAACGTGACGCCGACCACGCTGGCGCAGTGGCAGCAGGTGATCGCCGTGCGCATCGCGGTCGTCGCGCGCAACAGCCAGTACGAGAAAGAGGACGTCACGAACGCCAACGTGGCCTGGGATGTCGGCAACGCGGGAACGGTCGCCGGCAGCGCCGCCTGCGTGACCACCTCCGGCGTCGCCAGCAAGTGCCTCACGATCAAGATCGACGACCTGGGTGACGACTGGAAGCGCTACCGCTACCGCCTGTTCGAGACCATCGTGCCCCTGCGCAACATGCTGTGGACGTCATGACCCGCCATCCCACCCATCTCCGGTCCGGCCTGCGCGGCGCGCAGCGCGGCGTCTCGCTGCTGTTCTCCCTGATGGCGCTGGTCATCCTGGGCTTCGGCGCCGTGGCGCTCACGCGCTCGGTCGACACCGGAACGCTGATCATGGGCAACCTGGCCTTCAAGCAGGACACGATCGCGTCCAGCTCCCGGGCGACCGAAGAAGCTCTGGTCTGGCTGGCGGCCAACGCCGGC
>JAJNBO010000540.1 GCA_021156245.1 Ramlibacter sp.
AGCTTCTTCGTCGAGTGGATGGCGCTGGACCTGATCCGCGACGCCGAAGGCGACGTGGTCGGCGTCACCGCCATCGAGATGGAGACGGGCGACCTGCACATCCTGGAAGCGAAGACCACGCTGCTGGCCACCGGCGGCGCCGGCCGCATCTTCGCGGCGTCGACCAATGCGTTCATCAACACCGGCGACGGCCTGGGCATGGCGGCGCGCGCCGGCGTCCCGCTGGAAGACATGGAGTTCTGGCAGTTCCACCCGACCGGCGTGGCCGGCGCGGGCGTGCTGCTGACGGAAGGCTGCCGCGGCGAAGGCGCGATCCTGCTGAACAGCAATGGCGAACGCTTCATGGAGCGCTACGCCCCGACGCTGCAAGGAAGGGCGCGGCTGCGGTCCGAACAAGGACTACGTGCTCCTCAAGCTGGACCACCTGGGCGCCGAGACCATCCACAAGCGCCTGCCTTCGGTGTACGAGATCGGCGTGAACTTCGCCAACGTCGACATCACGCGCGAGCCGATTCCGGTCGTGCCCACCATCCATTACCAGATGGGGGGCGTCCCGACCAACATCCATGGCCAGGTCGTGCTGCAGAAGAACGGCGAGGACAACAGCCCGCTCAACGGCCTGTACGCCGTGGGCGAATGCTCCTGCGTCAGCGTGCACGGCGCCAACCGCCTGGGCACCAACTCGCTGCTGGACCTGCTGGTGTTCGGCAAGGCCGCCGGCAACCACATCGTGGACTTCGCGAGCCGGACCAAGTCGCACAAGCCGCTGCCTGCCGATGCGGCCGACCGCACGCTCGAGCGCCTGAACCGGCTGGACAACACGCGCACCGGCGAGTACGCGCAGGACGTCGCCAACGACATCCGCGCATCCATGCAGAAGCACGCCGGCGTGTTCCGCACGCAGGCGAGCATGGACGAAGGCGTGCGCCAGATCGCCGCGATCCGCGAGCGCGTGGGCGCCATCGAGCTGCGCGACAAGTCGCGCGTGTTCAACACCGCCCGCGTCGAGGCGCTGGAGGTGGAGAACCTGATCGAGGCCGCCCAGGCCACCATCGTCTCCGCCGCCGCCCGCAAGGAATGCCGCGGCGCCCACACCGTGAGCGACTACGAGCGCCCGGCGGACGACCCCGTGTCGCCGCTCGGACGCGACGACGCCAACTGGATGAAGCATTCGCTCTGGTACAGCGAGGGCAGCCGCCTGGCCTACAAGCCGGTCAAGCTCAAGCCCCTGTCGGTGGATTCGGTGCCTCCCAAGGTCCGGACTTTCTGATTAGGCAATCCTGCGTACGCCGACAACGATTAGATTGCGAGAACACCCCATGGAAAAGCGCACCTTCCACATCTACCGCTACGACCCGGACAAGGACGTCAACCCGTACATGCAGACGGTCGAGATCGAGCTCGAGGGCAACGAACGCATGCTGCTCGACGCCCTGATGAAGCTCAAGGCGCAGGACCCGACGATCTCCTTCCGGCGCTCCTGCCGCGAAGGCGTCTGCGGCTCCGACGCGATGAACATCAACGGCAAGAACGGGCTGGCCTGCCTGACCAACCTGCGCCAGCTCGGCGACAAGCCGATCGTGCTGAAGCCCCTGCCGGGCCTGCCGGTCATCCGCGACCTGATCGTGGACATGACCCAGTTCTTCAAGCAGTACCACTCGATCAAGCCGTACCTGGTGAACGACGAGATCCCGCCCGAAAAGGAACGCCTGCAGTCCCCCGAGGAGCGCGACGAGCTCAACGGCCTGTACGAGTGCATCCTGTGCGCAAGCTGCTCGACCAGCTGCCCGAGCTTCTGGTGGAACCCGGACAAGTTCGTCGGCCCCGCCGGCCTGCTGCAGGCCTACCGCTTCATCGCGGACAGCCGCGACGAGGCCACGGCCGAGCGCCTGGACAACCTGGAAGATCCCTACCGCCTGTTCCGCTGCCACACGATCATGAACTGCGTCGACGTCTGCCCGAAGGGGCTGAACCCGACGATGGCGATCGGCAAGATCAAGGAATTGCTGGTCCGCCGCGCGGTCTGACGAGAATGCAAGAAGCCCTGCTCGACGAACGAGGTCTCAGCAAGCTGCGCTGGCGCTGCCGCCGCGGCCTGCTGGAGAACGACCTGCTCATCGAGCGGTTCTTCGACAAGTACGCGTCCGGGCTGGCGGTGCGCCAGGCCGACGCGCTCGGTGCGTTGATGGATCTGGCCGACAATGACCTGCTGGACTTGCTGCTGCGGCGCAAGGACCCGGAAGGTGCGCTGGCGCGGCCCGACGTGAGAGAAGTCCTGGAGATGCTGCGCATGCCGATGACGGCGCCTCCGGAACGTGGGCATTGAAACCTGTACAGGAACACCTATGAAACTCGCTGACAACAAGGCCACGCTGTCCTTCAGCAACGGCAGCCCCAGCGTCGAGATGCCGGTCTACCGCGGCAGCATCGGCCCGGACGTGATCGACATCCGCAAGCTCTACGCCCAGACCGGCATGTTCACGTACGACCCCGGCTTCATGTCGACCGCGTCGTGCCAGTCCAC
>JAJNBO010000068.1 GCA_021156245.1 Ramlibacter sp.
CGCTGGCCGGCCGGCGGCTTCACCAGCGCGCCGTACTGGGTCTACGGCGACCCGGCGGTCTATGCACGGGAGCAGCAGGCGATCTTCCGCGGCGCTTCCTGGCATTACCTCGGCCTCGAGGCGGAAGTGCCGGAGCCCGGCGCGTACAAGAACACGTACATCGGTGAAGCCAACGTGCTGCTCACGCGCGCCGAGGACGGCACGCTGCACGCCATGCTCAACCGCTGCGCGCATCGCGGCAACATGGTCTGCCGCGACGCGTTCGGCAAGGCCGAGAAGCTCCATTGCGTCTACCACTCCTGGAACTACAACCTCCAGGGCGACCTCACCTTCGTCGCGTTCCGCAACGGGATCAAGGGCGAGGGCGGACTGCCGAAGGACTTCGACCTGAAGGAGCATGGCCTGCAGAAGCTGCGCGTGGCCTCCATTGCCGGCGTGGTGTTCGCGACGTTCCATCCCGACACGCCGCCGCTGGAGGAATGGCTGGGCGACGTGGCCCACGGCATCCGCCGCGTCTGCAGCAGGCCCTTGAAGGTGCTGGGCTACGACACCCAGCGCATCCACGCCAACTGGAAGGCCTACCACGAGAACCCGCGCGACTCGTACCACGCGAACATCCTGCACACCTTCTACGGCACCTTCGGCCTGTCGCGGCAGTCGCAGGAGTCCGGCATGGTGCTGGACCAGCGCGGGCGGCACGTCTACTTCTATACCAAGGCGGGCACCGAGAAGCAGTCCGCCGACTACAAGGAGACGGCGGCCAGCCTGCGCTCGCACAACGAGGGGCTCACGCTCGAGGACCCCGGCATCCTGAAATGGCGCGACGAGTTCGGCGACGGCGTCAGCGTGCAGATCCTCTCGACGTATCCGTCCTTCGTGCTCCACCAGATCGCCAACAGCCTGGCGACGCGCCAGCTCCTGCCCAAGGGGCCGAACCAGTGCGACCTGGTCTGGACGTACTTCGGCTTCGCGGACGACGACGCCGACATGCAGCGCATGCGGCTGGCGCAGATGAACCTCGCCGGCTCGGCCGGGATGGTCTCGGTGGAGGACGCGGCCGTGTGCGAAATGATCAGGCGCGCCGTCGGGGATGGCCAGGAGGGCGAGTCGTACATCCACATGGGCGGCTCGACGCTGGACAGCGGCGGCAGCAGCAAGCTGTCCGAACGCGCCATCCGCAACTTCTGGAACGCGTACCGCGAGGACATGGGGCTCTGATGCTGCTGCACGATCAACATTTCCGCGGCGTCGAGAACCTGCTGTACGAGTGGGCGCGCGCCGTGGACGAGAACCGCGTCGAGGACATCTGCGGGCTGCTGCACGACGAGGGCCGTTACCGCGTGCAGTCGCGCTTCAACGCCGACCGCGGGCTGCCGCACTGCCTGATGGACGCGCAGTCGGCCGCCCAGCTGCGCGACCGCATCAAGTCCATGCGGCTGGCCAACATCTACGAACCCCAGCATTACCGGCACATGGTCTCCGGCGTCCAGATCGTCGGCGGCGACGGCGCCTTGCTGCAGGTGCGCTCCAACTTCCTGGTGGTGCGCACGCTGGACCTCGACGGCGACATGAAGGTGTTCGCTGCCGGGCAATGCGAGGACGTGGTGGACGTCGGCGGCGCGCAGCCGCTGTTCCGGTCACGGCACTTCAAGCTCGATTCCCGCGTGGTCGAGACGCTGATGGTCATCCCGCTCTGAAGCACGGCACGAGAATCCAAGGAGACAAGGCATGAAACGCAGGAACTGCATCGCGTTGCTGGCGGCGTCGCCGCTGGCCGCATGGGCGCAGGCGTCCCCTGGCGCCGGGTGGCCGAAGGGCTCGATCACCATCGTCGTCCCGCTCGCGGCAGGGGACGGCGGCGACACCACGGCGCGCGCCATGGGCGACGAACTGTCGAAGGAACTCGGCGTGCCGGTGGTGGTGACCAACCGGCCGGGCGCGGGCGGCGCGCTCGGCGTGCAGCAGGTCGTCGCGGCGAAGAAGGACGGCTACACGCTGCTGTTCACGCAGAACAGCCCGCTGACGATCCGTCGCGCGCTCGAGCCCGCCACGGTCACCTACGACCCGCTGCGGGAATTGACGCCCCTGGCCATCACCACGCGCACGCCCTCCGTGCTGGTCGTGCGCAAGGACGCGCCCTACGACACTTTCCAGGAGATGGTCGCCCATGCGAAGAAGAACCCGGGCAGCGTGCGCATCGGCACGCCGGGTGGCGGGTCCGCCGGCGACCTCGGCGTGCAGGTCGTCAACACGCAAGCCGGCACCGACCTGGCATCGATCCCCTACAAGGGCGCGGCGCCGGCCGTCAGCGATGCGCTGGGCGGCCAGGTGGAGGGCGTGATCCTCGCGCTCGGCATTCTCGCCAGCCACATCCGCAGCGGCGCGCTCAAGCCGCTGGCGACGTCCCACCCCTTTCCCGAGTTGCCGAAGGTGCCGACGCTCACCCAGCTCGGCTTCAGGCAGAACCTCGTGGGAGTCTGGTTCGCGTGGATGGCGCCGGCCGGCACGCCGCCCGAGGTGGCGCAGGTGCTGCTGCCCGCGCTCCAGAAGGTCACGCGGCAGCCGCAGATCGCCGCGCGGCTCTTGCCCCTCGGACTGGTGCAGGCCTGGGAGCCCGGCGACAAGCTCGCCGCGGAAATCTCCGAGGAGCACGACATGGTCGCCGACCTGGCGAAGAGGATGGGGAAGAAGCCCTAGCGGGCGAGCACGACCAGCGCCTGGGCGTGCCCGTGGTAAGGGTCGCCGCCCTGCCGCGCCAGCGCCCGTGCCACGTCGTCGATCACCGCGTCCAGCGGCACGCCCCGCTGCGCCAGCAGGGCCGCGCGTGGCGTGCCGCGGATCTGGCCCGTGGCGATGCGGCGCGGATCGGCGCCGGTGATCGCGATGCGGCGCCTGTCGATGACGATCTCCCGGAAGCCCGCCTGCGCCAGCAACGAGCGCAGCAGCGCAGGGTCGTGCAGTTCGTAAGGGGTGCGGAACTTCATGTCGGGGTCGCCGGGGAAACGCGCCTCGACGGCCTGCGCATTGGCCAGCGCGTGCGGGTTCTCCTCGATCCGGTCCCACACGTTGAACAGCAGCAAGCCGCCAGGCGCCAGCACGCGACGCGCCTCGGCGAAGGCCTTGCCGCGATCCGGCGGGAACATCAGGCCGAAGCCGGACACGACCGCGGCGAACTCCGCGTCGGAAAACGGCAGGTCCTGCGCGTCGGCTTGCCGCCACGCGATGCCGGCCGCCGTGACCTGCTGCCGCGCGTACTCGAGCATCGGGGCGCTGAGGTCGGTCGCGACCAGGTCCACCGAAGGCAGCAGCCTCTGGCGCAGTTCGCGCGTCACGAGCCCGGTGCCGCAGGCGATCTCCAGCACCTTGCCGTGCAGTCCCGGCGGCAGGCGGCCGGCCAGGTCGGCCGCGAAGGGCCCGAATTGCACCGGTCCCATCAGTTCGTCGTAGAACTGCGGGCCCGTGAAGTCCGTGGGGGCGGCCATGCGATCTCCTCATGCCGTGGCAGGTGCCGGGACACTGTAGCAGTGCCAACGACTCGACGGCAGCTCCGGCGACAGGTGTCAGTGCACCCCGAACAGGCCGCCCACCGACTTGCCGACCACGAGGAGCACTGGCATCAGGGCGCGGGCCGCCAGCGAGCGCACTTCACCCGCGCCGAACTCCGCAAAGCGCAGCTCGCATTCGATGAGCAGCATGGCGCGCGAGTAGATGTCGGGAGGAACGGCGGGGCTGCCCGGGGGCAGCGCCAGCACCGTGGCCAGCTTGATGCCGCGCAGCCGCTCCTGCACCCGCGCGTCCTTGGTGAACTGGCGCTCGAACACCATCCCCACCGCTTCCTTCATCGCCGTGTAGTCGATCCGCGGCGCTTCCGTGCCGGGCGCGCTGCGCGGCAGCCGATCGAGTGCTTCGAGATAGCGCATGCAGGCTGCGTCCAGGCTGCGCCGAAGCACGGCCTTGAGCTGCAGCAGCGCGGTGCAGAAGCACACCAGCACGAGCAGCGTCGACAAGCCCATGACCAGGTAATCCGACATCTGCCCGTCCGCGTACCAGACATAGCCGACGGTGGTGAGCCCGTACACCGCGGTGATGAGCGCGTTCTCCACGCTGCATAGCAGCGGCGCGCGGGCCTCCCCGGCCAGCAGCACTTCTTCGTGACGGCCCAGGAGGTTCTCGTCGGCCAGCACCGCGCTGTTGAAGTGGATCGAGCCGATCACGTAAAGCCAGATCTGCGCGGTCGCCAGCCATTCGATCAGCCAGATGCACGGGATCAGGATGCCGGCGCGACCTTGCGTCTCAAAGTTGTCCTGGACATAGCCGACGGCGGCCATCGCGTCGAGGAACACGAAAGGGACGATCAACAGCAGCGAGGCGAGCCAGGCGCGGGCTGACGTTACCGAGGCGGCTCGCGCGCGGAGCATCGGCGCGCGCGCCGGCACCGCAAATGCCAGGCAGTTGTCGACGTTGCGCGAAAAGACTATGGCCGCGTGCCGCGCAAGCAGCAGGTGCAGCGGCAGCCAGAAGGCGTGGTAAATCCAGTCGCGGCTACCCGTGATGGCGGCCGGGTCGTTGGACAGGAGGTAGCCGAGCGCCCGGAACCCGACCGACATCCCAAGCGCCAGCAGCATGAAGGAGCCGGGCGAGGCCGGCAGGAAGTCGTTGGCAATGCGCGTCGGCTTTCGCAGTGCCCGGTCGGCGACTAGCACCCGCCGTCGCCCGTCGAGCCGATGGTCCGCAGGATGTGCCTCATACCCTCCCCCTACTGTTCCAGTTATTAGATCGTTATATGTTGCAGATCGTAACCAGCAGCTTTCGGCGATGTCAATGTGCGCTTCGGGGGGCCCGTGGCGCCTTGGCCACGGGCTGTGCGGGTCCGCTATTGCTTGCGAAGCACGAAGCTGCGGGCGTCCTTGCCCGCGCCGTCAACGCTCCAGGTGCCCCGGACCTCGCGGCCGCAGGATCCGTCGACGGCTTCGCCGAGCCAGGTGCCGGAGATGCGCTGCCCGTCGACCGAATCTTCCAGCGTGAACTCGCCTTCGTCCATGTCGCCGGCCACCTGCCGACGCTGGCCGCCACGGTCGAGATGGCCGCTCAGGCTCCCGGCATATTCCTCGTGCTTGCGCAGCACCAGCGTGCCGACCGGACCGCCCCCTTCGAACTCGGCGCTCCAGCTGCCCAGCATCTCTGCCTGGCCGATCTCCCAGCCGCGCGGGCAGGGGGCCTGCGCGGAGGCAGCGCCGGCGCAGGCGGCCAGCGCAAACGCCCACAGCGCCTTCATGCGGCACCGGACGCGGCTGCGGCGGCGGCCGCCGCGTCCGCGCTCTTCTTGGCGAACTCCGCACGCAAGGCCTTGAGCTTCTCGCGCGGATCTTCCTTCACCGTCGTCTTGTCCAGCGCCATTTCCGCGATGAAGCGGCTCGGCTGCGCCGGCACCATCTCGCGGCCCTTCTTGCGCTTCTTGCTCCAGCTCACGGCCAGCGAGCGCTGCGCCCGCGTGATGCCCACGTACATCAGGCGCCGCTCCTCCTGCAGCCGCTGCACGAAGGATTCCGTGACGGCGCCGCCATCGGCGTCCTCCGGCTTGAACGGCAGCATGCCTTCCACGCAGCCTGCCAGCACCACGTGCGGCCATTCCAGCCCCTTGGACGCGTGGAGCGTGGAGAGCGTCACCACGTTCTGGTCCTTCTCGCGCTCGCTGATGGTGGACAGCAGCGCGATGGTCTGCGCCACTTCGAGCAGGGTCTTGCGCTCCGTGGCCAGGGTGACGCCGGCCGTGTCGTCGATCTCGCCGCCGCAGCGAGCGGACATCCAGTCGATGAAGTCCAGCACGTTGGTCCAGCGCGCCGCGGCCACCTTCTCGTTGTCCTCGCCGTCGTACAGGTGCTTCTCGTAGCCGATGTCCTTCAGCCACTCCAGCAGGAAGGCCTTGGCGTCCTCGGCGCCGACGGTGTGGCGGGCGCGGAATTCGAGGTCGTTCACGTAGCGGCCGAACTCGTGCAGGCTGCCGACCGCGCGCGCATTCAGCACCGAACCGAGCGAGGGCGAGAAGAGCGCCGCGAACAGGCTCAGCTTGTACTGGCTGGCGAAGGTTCCCAGGCTTTGCAGCGTCTGGTGGCCGATGCCGCGCTTCGGCGTCGTCACCGAGCGCAGGAACGCGGGGTCGTCGTCGTTGTTCACCCACAGGCGCAGCCAGCCGCACAGGTCGCGGATCTCGGCGCGGTCGAAGAAGCTCTGGCCGCCCGACACCTTGTACGGGATCTGCGCCTTGCGCAGCGCCTGCTCGAACACGCGCGCCTGGTGGTTGGCGCGGTACAGCACCGCGAAATCCTTCCAGTCCTTGCCCGCGCCGTTGGCGCGGATCGACTGGATGCGCGCGACCATGCGCTCGGCCTCGTGCTCCTCGCTGTCGCAGTCCACCACGCGCACCGGCTCGCCTTCGCCGAGTTCCGAGAACAGTGTCTTCGGGAACAGCTTCGGGTTCGGCTGGATCACGTTGTTGGCTGCACGCAGGATGGCGCTGGTCGAGCGGTAGTTCTGCTCCAGCTTCACGACCTTCAAGGTCGGATAGTCCTGCGGCAGCTTGCGCAGGTTGTCCAGCGTGGCGCCACGCCAGCCGTAGATGGACTGGTCGTCGTCGCCCACGGCGGTGAAGCGGCCGCGCTCGCCCAACAGCAGCTTCAGCAATTCGTACTGGGTGGCGTTGGTGTCCTGGTATTCGTCCACCAGCACGTGGCCGAGCGCCTTCTGCCATTTCTCCCGCACCTCGGGGAAGTCGCGCAGCAGCCTCAGCGGCATGCCGATCAGGTCGTCGAAATCGACGCTCTGGTAGGCGGTCAGGCGCTCTTCGTAGCGCTCCATCACCTTGGCGGTGATGCGCTCGTTGTCGTCCTTGGCCTGCGCCAGCGCCTGCGCGGCGTTCAGCCCGGCGTTCTTCCAGGCGCTGATGGCCCATTGCCATTGCCGTGCGGTGGCCGCGTCGGTCGTCCCGCCGGCGTCCTTGAGGATGCTCGTGACGTCGTCGGAGTCGAGGATGGAGAACTGGGGCTTCAGGCCCAGTGCGGTGCCGTCCTGGCGCATCATGCGCACGCCGAGCGCGTGAAAGGTGCAGATCAGCACCTCCTTCGCCTCGCGGCCCACCAGCGACTTGGCGCGTTCGCGCATTTCGGCCGCCGCCTTGTTGGTGAACGTGATGGCCGCGATGCGCTTGGCCTCCAGCCCCGCCTGGATCAACCGGGCGATCTTGTGCGTGATCACGCGCGTCTTGCCCGAGCCGGCGCCGGCCAGCACCAGGCAAGGACCATGCATGTAGTTGACGGCTTCTTGCTGGGCGAGGTTCAGGCCGGCGGACATCGGGAGGCGGTGGGTACTGCGCGAGGAAACAGCGGGGAATGATAAGCGCCAGGGCTGTTGCCAATCGCGCGAAGACGTGAAGCCCCGGCATTCCTTCCTGCCGGGTTGCGCGGACAATACCAGCCGTGCTAAGCGTCCTCCTGGTCACCTTCCCGTTCTTCGCCCTGGTATTGGCCGGTTACATCGCCGCACGCCGGCGCATGCTGCCCTTCGAGGCGATCGGGGGCCTGAACACCTTCGTGCTTTTTTTCGCGCTGCCGTGCATGTTGTACCGGTTCGGCGCGAGCACGCCGATCGCGCAGCTGCTCGATGTCACGGCGGCCGCGGTCTGGCTGGTGTGCGCGCTCCTGGTGGTCGCCGGCACCGTGAAATACAGCATGAACGCCCGCATCCGCTGGAACGACGCTTCCTTCGGCGCGCTGGTGGCCGCGTTCCCGAACACCGGCTTCATGGGCGTGCCGCTGCTGGTGGCATTGCTCGGCGCGCAGGCGGCGGGACCGGCCATCCTGACCATCATGATCGACCTGGTGTTCACGTCGTCCCTGTGCATCGCGTTGTCGCGCCTGGACAGCGCCGACCAGCACGGCGCATCGGAGGCGGCGAAGAAAGCGTTGAAGGGCGCGGCGCTGAACCCGATGCCGTGGGCCATCCTGCTGGGGGGCGTGTCCTCCGCCTTCGCGTGGCAACCGGTGGCGCCGGTCATGAACACCATCGGCCTGCTCGCCGATGCCGCTTCGCCGGTGGCGTTGTTCACCATCGGCGCCGTGCTGGCGCGCTCGCAGTTCGTCGCGGCGCAGAGCGAGCAGGGCCCGATGCCTGCGGCTGATTTCGTGCCGGTCGCCCTGGTCAAGCTGTTCGTGCACCCGTTGCTGGTGTGGGGTGCCGGCCTCGGCGTGCGCGCGGCCGGCCTGCCGCTCGACGACTTCACGCTCAAGGTGATGGTGCTGGTCGCGGCCTTGCCCAGCGCCAGCAACGTGTCCCTGCTTGCCGAACGTTTCGGCGCCGACACGGGGCGTGTCGCGCGCATCATCCTGCTCACCACGGCTGCGGCGTTCTTGACGTTCTCCGGCGTCGTCGCGCTGCTCTAGAGGATGGGCGCCAGCAGGGTTGCCGCGCGCTCGCGCAGCTTTTCCAGTGCCGGACGGCCCTGCCAGTCCTGCAGCGTGACTTTCTTGCAGCGCTTCAGGTCTTCCTCGAACACGCGTGTCAGCTCGCCTGCGAAGCCGGCGTCATAGACGTTCAGGTTGGCTTCGTCGTTCAGGTGGAAGGAGCGGGGATCGAAGTTCGTGGAGCCTACGGAGGCCAGGAGCCCGTCGACGATGACCAGCTTGCAGTGGTACATGGTGGGCTGGTACACGTAGATCTCCGCGCCCGCCTTGAGCAGATCGCCCCAGAGCGCGCGCGAGGCGTGCCGTACCGTCTGCTGGTCCGTCTTGCGTCCGGGGGTGATCACCCGCACCC
>JAJNBO010000069.1 GCA_021156245.1 Ramlibacter sp.
TCCACGTACGTGTACCAGACGCCCTCCGGGTACACCACCGCGATGGGGCCGCCCTGGCAGCGGTCCAGGCAGCCGGCCTTGTTCACGCGCACCTTGCCGGGGCCGGCCAGCCCCTGCGCCTTCACCTGCTGCTTGCAGCGGTCGAAGGCAGCCTGCGCGTTGTGGTCCGCGCAGCAGGCTTCGCCGTTCTCGCGCTTGTTGAGGCAGAAGAAGACGTGGTGTTCGTAGTACTGGGAAGCTTCGGGAGGCGTAGCGCTCATTCGGCGATTGTAGGAGCCGGCTCCCGGCGCGAGACGCGCAGCAGGACATAGCCCAGCACCACGTACGGCCACAGCCATCCGAGCCATTGCGCCAGGCCGTGGAAGCGGATGAATCGGCCCTGTTCCCAGGCCTGCAGCGTGTCGGCGAAATAGGCGCTGGCCGGCGCCTGGTTCAGCAGGCTCAAGTGCAGGACCAGGGCGACCATCAGCACGGCCGCGCAACCGCGGCGAGGCACCGCCAGCATGAGCAGCGCCAACACGAGCCCGAAGACCAGCCCCACGCGCACCGGCAGGCTCATCCAGGCCCAGGCGTGGGTCGGCCCCCAGCTGAGCGCCGCCGACAGCGCCGTCACTCCGGTGCCCAATGCCACGGCAGCAACGGCGAAGACCGCGCGGCGGCCGATGGACCGCAGCACCGTGTACCCGAGCAGGCAAGGCACGAAAGCGCCGAGCGCGACGCAAAGCAGCTCCGCCGCCGGCACCAGCGGCTGCAGCTCCATTTCGCGCAGCGGCATCCATTCGAGGAACGGCGTGTCCTCCAGCCATTCCGCCAGCGCGGTCTCAAACCGCTCGAACACCTGGCCCAGACCCAGCGGCACTGCGGCCGGAAACAGCAGCGCGAAGGGCCACAACGCCAGCAGCACCAGCGCGCCCCGCGCCTGGGGGATGAACCAGCGTTCGCGGAAGCGGCTCCAGTGATCGATCGCCCCGCCGAGCTCGAGCGCGGTCGCCGCGATGGCGCCGATCAGGGTGCCGGCCACGTTCAGCCCGAAATCCACGTTCGATGCGACGCGCGAGGGCAGGTAGTTCTGGATGCCCTCCATCAGCAGCGACAGCGCGGTGCCTGCCAACACGGCGACTGCGATGCTTGCGACGTTCGGGTGCGTGGCGAAGTGGCGCACGTTGCCGCGGCGCATGAAGCTCAGCGCCAGCAGGAAGCCGAGCGGAACGTAGCCGATGACGTTGGCGACGAGGTCGAACGCGGTCCAGTATTTGGGCCAGCCCGCGTTGAGGAAGTCCCAGGGCGGAATCTCCTGGTCGCGCCAGCCCGAGAAAGGGTACAGGCTGGCATACACCACCAGCAGCGCATAGGCGCCGGCCAGGGGCCATGCGGAGGTCTTGTGCTGCATGTTCAGAACGGCTTCACCACCACGAGCACGACGGCGACGACGAGGAACAGCACGGGCAGCTCGTTGAACCAGCGGTACCACCGGTGGCTGTGCTGGCTGCCGCCGGAGCGCAGCTTGCGCAGCAGCACGGCGCAAGCGTGGTGGTAGCCGATGGTGAGGAGCACGACCGCGAGCTTCGCATGCATCCAGCCGGCGCCGCGACCGATGCCGTAGCCGAGCCAGAGCCAGAGGCCGAGCCCCAGGGCCGGGATGGCAAGGAGCGTGGTGAAGCGCAGCAGCTTGCCCGCCATGAGGAGCAGCCGCTCCCGCTCGGCGCCGGATGCGGCCGGCACCATCGCGAGGTTCACGTAGATCCGCGGCAGGTAGAACAGGCCGGCGAACCAGCTGGCCACGAACACGATGTGGAAGGCCTTGACCCAGAGCATGTCGCTGAGTTTACGGAGCGCGGCTGGACGGGCGCGCCGCATGCGGGCAAAAAAAAGCCCCGGCTCCGTTGAGCCGGGGTGCGAAGCCTTTTTGCTGTCACACATCAAGGCGCCCGCTCAGGGAGGAAAAGCGGGGAGCGGCAAGCCGCCCGGTGCCTAATTTAACAGCAGCAAGCTCGGCTTTCAAGCAGAAAGTCCGCGGTTCCCGCTGCGCGACAAGTCACCTGCGCGAGCATGGAGCACAATTTCGCCATGAGCTTCCACGCCCCCTACCCGCACGGCCGGCCGCGACGCTTGCGGCGCGACGAGTTCACCCGCAACCTCGTGCGCGAGCATGCCGTCACGCCGCACGACCTGATCTATCCCGTGTTCGTGCTCGACGGCCAGAAGCAGCGGCAGTCCGTCGCCTCGATGCCCGGCGTGGAACGCGTGAGCCTGGACCTGCTGCTGCCCGTGGCGGAGCAATGCATGCAGCTCGGCGTGCCGGCGCTGGCGCTGTTTCCCGTGATCGATCCCGCTCTGAAGACGCCGGATGGCCGCGAAGCGTGGAACCCCGAAGGCCTGGTGCCGCGCGTCGTGCAGGCACTCAAGAAGGAATTCCCGGAACTGGGGGTGATGACCGACGTGGCCCTCGATCCGTTCACCAGCCACGGCCAGGACGGCTTGCTCGACGACACCGGCTACATCCTGAACGACGAAACCATCGAAGTGCTGGTGAAGCAGGCGCTGGCGCAGGCGCAGGCCGGCGTCGACATCGTCGCGCCTTCCGACATGATGGACGGACGCATCGGCGCCATCCGCGCGGCGCTCGAAGCGGATCGCCACATCCACACGCGGATCATGGCGTACAGCGCCAAGTACGCCAGCGCCTTCTACGGCCCCTTCCGCGACGCGGTGGGCTCCGCGGCGAACCTCGGCAAGAGCAACAAGAAGGTCTACCAGATGGACCCGGGCAATACGGACGAAGCGCTGCGCGAAGTGGCGATGGATCTCGCCGAAGGCGCCGACATGGTGATGGTCAAGCCCGGCATGCCGTACCTGGACATCGTTCGGCGGGTGAAGGACGAGTTCCGCGTGCCGACCTTCGCCTACCAGGTCTCCGGCGAGTACGCGATGCTCAAGGCCGCGGCCGGCAACGGATGGCTGGACCACGACCTCGTGATGATGGAGAGCCTGCTGGCCTTCAAGCGCGCGGGCGCCGATGGCGTGCTGACCTACTTCGCCCTCGACGCAGCCCGCAAGCTGCGTGCCGCCTGAGAGGACGCCGGCGTGCAGATCGTCGAATTCGGCGCCGGCACCCTCCGCTTCCTCGACCAGCTGCCGCAGCAAGCCCCCACCAAGGGCTTCCTCTGGATCTACCTCGAGCGCGAGAAGCTGGACGCGGAACTGCCGGCGCTGCAGCGCGCCGCGCAGTCGCTGGGCGGCTCGCCGCTGCTGGACCTGCACCTGAAGGACCTGGGCAACCGCTCCCACCCGTCGCGCTACGACTACACGTCGATCTACGACCTGGTGATCTTCCGCCGGCTCGCCTCCGATGCGGAAGTGAATGTCGAAGTGGGGGAAGTGGAAGCGGCGAAGAACAAGGCGCTGGGCGCCTTCGGCCGCATCCGCACCCGCGCGGTCGGCTTCGTGGTGTTCGACCGGCTGCTGATCACGGTGCACCCGGAGGGCTGTTTCGCCGCGCGGTCGTTCATCGAGCGCTACCTGCAGGACGCGGTGCAAGCCGAGGCCTTGAGCGCCGCCGCCCGCAGCCGGCTGCCCACGAGTTCCGCGGACTTGATGCTGCGCATGCTGAACCTCGTGGTCGACAGCTATCTCGACCTGCGCAAGGAACTCAGCGCCGAACTCGATCGCTGGCAACAGGCGCTGCTTGCGCCGAGCACGGGCGAGGCGGACTGGGCCGCGCTCATGACCGCGCGCAACGCGCTGCACATGCTGCAGGACCTGTGCGAAGAGCAGAACGACGCCATGCAGGAATGGCTGGACGGCCAGCGCGAGCAGCCGCCGCCGTGGATGACGCAGGCGGAGCGCGACTCGCTACTGGCGCGTGCACGCGACGTCGTGGAGCACATCCAGCGCGTGCTGCACCACGTCAACCGGATGGAGCAGAGCGCCGAGACCGCGGTGCAGATCCATTTCTCCGCCGTCGGCAACCGCACCAACGACATCATGCGCACGCTCACGGCGCTGACCGCGATCTTCTTGCCGCTCAACCTGATCGCCGGCATCTTCGGCATGAACTTCGAGTTGCTGCCGCTCACCCACCAGGCCACGGGCTTCTGGTGGACGCTGGGGGCGATGGGCGCCATCGCGCTGGCGCTCGGCGTCGTGTTCTGGCGCAAGCGCTACCTGGCGCGCACCGGACGCTAGGCATGCCAGCGCTGATCGGCTGCGCCGGCTGGAGCCTGCCGCGCGCAGTGCAGGATGCTTTCGTGCCCGGGGACAGTCACCTGGCGCGTTATGCGACGGTCTTCGGCGTCACCGAGATCAATTCTTCCTTCCACCGGCCGCACAAGCGCTCGCTCTACGAAAAGTGGGCGGCCAGCGTTCCGGACGGATTCCGCTTCTGCGCCAAGCTGCCGAAGACGATCACGCACGAACGGCGGCTGGTGGATTGCGAGCCGCTGCTGGAGGAATTCCTTGCGCAAGCCGGCGGGCTGGGCGGCAAGCTGGGTTGCCTGCTGGTGCAGCTGCCTCCCAGCTTCGCGTTCAATGCGCAACTCGCGGCCGGCTTCCTGCGGATGCTGCGCACGCACTGGTCCGGCGCCGTGGCGATGGAGCCGCGCCACGCCACCTGGTTCGAAGGGCAGCCCGACGCACTGCTGCACGACCACGAGGTTGCACGCGTGCTGGCAGACCCGGTGCGGCACGCCGGCGGTGCCGCGCCGGGCGGCTGGGCGCGCCGCATCTACCTGCGCCTGCACGGTTCGCCGCGGATGTACTACTCCTCGTACGAGCCCGGGCTGCTGGACGCGCTCGCGCAGCGCATCCGGGCTGCGCAGGCCGATGGAGCGGAAGTCTGGTGCATCTTCGACAACACCGCTTCGGGCGCCGCGGCCGCGGACGCCCTCACCCTGCAGCGCCTGCTAGAACAGGGGCGGTGAGATGTTCTCGGCGGCGAACACGCGCTGCAGCGCGGGGCGCTCGCTCATGCGCCGCAGGTAAGGCCCGAGGTGGACGTGATCGCGGGCCTTGCCCTGCGTGAAGTTGCGTGTCCAGCGGCAGAGCGTGAAGACATAGCCGTCCAGCGCGCTGTAGCCGGGTCCCAGGATCCACGGGCCGCCGTTGCGCGCCACGAGGTCATCGAGCTGCTGCAACTGTCCCACGGCCTTTTCCTGTGCGCGCGCCTTCACCTGCGCGGCGGCTTCCACATTGCCCTCGTTCACCCAGCGCTCGGGATAGAAGTACGCGCTCAGCGTCGGCTGCACCGTGTTCGCCAGCCACAGCAGCCACTTGTAGAAATGCGCGCGCTCCGGCGTGCCCACGGCGGGCGCCAGTCCCGCCTGCGGATGGGTGTCGCACAAATGCAGCACGATCGCCGCGCTTTCGTACAGCACCAGGTCCCCGTCGGTAAGGACCGGTATCAGCCCGTTGGGGTTCAGCCGCAGGTACGCCGGCTCCTTGTGCCGGTTCTGGGCGCGGTCCACCAGGACCCGTTCGTAGGGAACACCGAGTTCCTCCAGCAGGATGTGCGGGATCATGGCCGCGGTGCTGGGGTAGTAATGAAGTTGCATGCCCTCGCCTCCTCGTTGCGGAGCTGACACTACACTATCGGCACATCACAACAAACACACAGGACCGCTGATGCGCAGAGGCCCGATCGCGTCGAGTCTGCCATTCCTCCTCCTAGCCGCCGCGTGCGGGGGCGCCGCCGCCCAGGCTTCCACGGGCGTGTTCGATTCCGTCTCGGTGTACACCGCACAGGGCGTGGACCTGAACCTGCGGGAAGTTCCGGGCGCGCTGTTCGGCCGGGGCTGGAACCGTGAGTCGAGCTATTTCACGGGCGTCGGCGCAGGCAAGACCGTGGGCACGCTGGGCGGCAGCATCGGTGCGCTGCAGTCCACCTTCGTCGAGAACGTGCAGCATGGCTACGAGCTCGTGCTGCTGCAGCATCGCGGCAAGCAGGACAACGTCGAGCTGGGCGCTGCCTACATGCTGCGGTCCCCCAACCTCGAAGTCGCGCAATTGCGCGTGAACGCCGCCGGCGGACTGGGGGTGTCGCACTCGTTCGGCACGCCGAGCTACGAGGACGGCCCGAAGGCGGATCCGGCGCGGCGCTATCGCACGCAGATGCTGATCCTGCTGGAGGCCGAGTGGAGCCTGGCCTCGTTGCCGGACTGGTCGCTGGTCACGCGCGTCCACCACCGCTCCGGCGCCTATGGCTTCATCGCGCCGCGCCAGGTCGGCTCGAATTTCATCGTGGCCGGCCTGCGCTACCGCTTCTGAGCGTCAGGGCTGCTTGAGGCCGAAGAGGCTGGCGCCGTTGTCCCACGCGACGCGCCTCGCCACGTCTGCGGGCAAGTCGCCCAGCCAGGTGCGGTAAGCCTTCATCGTGTCTTCGTACGCCTGCCAGCGCTGGTTCACCCACGTGTCCGACCCCACCAGGAAGCGGCCGGGATACTTGAGGATCAGCGCGCGCCATTCGGGGCAAAGCTTGCCGCCCTCGCACGTGAGCCCCGGCCGGTACGACAGCTCGCCCATCAGGCGCGGGTAGCGCGCCATCATCTGGTCGACACGGGCCGCGGGCGGGCCGCCGATCCCGGTGTGGGCCCAGATCAGCCGCAACTTCGCTCCCTTCGAGGGCGTGTGCGCCATGAGCAGGTCCACCGCGGTGTCGTCGACGTGGGCCAGCACCGCGAGATCCTTCTCCTCGGCCAGCACCATCAGCTTGAGCGCCACCGGTCCCTTGGCATTGGCTGAGTCATAGAGGTGGAACTCCCCGATGCCGCGGTACGGCCCCGCGGCCGTCCCCCGCGCCAGCTCCGCCTGCACCATGTCGTAGATGGTGTCGTCGCGGAACCAGTTGGTGTAGTCGGCGCGATTGCGGTACAGGCGCACGAAGGGCACCACCGTCACGCCGGCCTGCGCGGTCAGGGGTGACTGCGCGAGGGACCTGGTGCCGTCGTTCGGGCGCGAGTTGGAGATGATCGCGCGCACGCCGCTGCGCTGCATCCTCCCAAGCACGTCGGGGATCGGGTGCGGCCCCTCGGCGCCGTTGAATGCTTCCACGTTGTAGTGGAGGTGGGCGTCGAAGAGGGGGCCGGCGTAGTCGGCGGCGAAGGCGGAGCTCGCGAGGAAGAGGGAAAGGAAGCCCTGGATCCCCGCCTTCGCGGGGATGACGAAGCGACGGTCCGGCGTACGCAAGCGCATCACCCGACGTGCTTGCGGAAGAAGGCCAGCGTGCGCTCGCGCGCCAGCTTGGCCGCCTCCGCGTTGTACGAACCGCGCTGGTCGCAGTTGAAGCCGTGGTCCGCCGCGTACAGGTGCACCTCCACCTCGGGATGCGCCTTCTTGAACGCTTCCACGCTCTCCACCGAGATGTGCTTGTCCTTGTCGCCGAAGTGCGCGAGCACCGGCACCTTGGGCTTGCGCGCGATTTCGTCCGGAGTCGTCGAGCCGCCACCGTAATACGGCGCGGCGGCAGTCAGCCCCTGCAGCGTGCAAGCCGCGCGCCACGCGAGCAGGCCGCCGTAGCAGAAGCCGACGATTCCCACCTTGCCCGCTTGCGATGCATGCTCGATGGCGGCCTGGATGTCCTGCATGACGCCGGGCGAAGGCAGCGCCTCGGCGGCGGCCTTCAGCGCCATACCCGCGCTCATGTCGTCCGGCGTGTAGCCGAGATCGACATCGGGCTTCACCCGGTGAAAGATTGCCGGCGCGACGGCAAGGTAGCCGTCGGCCGCATAGCCGTCCGCGACCGACCGGATGTGCGAGTTGACGCCGAAGATCTCCTGGATGACGACGATGCCGCCGCGCGGCTTGCCCGCGGGCGTGGCGACGTAGGCGGGGATGGACTGACCATCGGCTGCTTTGAGTTGGGTGAACTGCCCCATGGGATGGTCTCCTGGTGTGAAAGCGAAGCGCCGAATTTCGCGCAGGCGCGGCCCGGCGTCAATCCGCCCCATTTGGTTTAATGGCGGCACGCCGCCGGCAGCGCGGCAGTGGAGGAGCGCATGGACGAAGTTCTCTTGGTCACCGGCGGCAGCCGCGGCATCGGCGCCGCCACCGCGCTGCTGGCCGCGCGCAAGGGCTATGCCGTTGCTGTCAACTACACGAGCAATGAGGCGGCCGCCGCCGACGTGGTGCGGTCCATCCAGTCGGCCGGTGGCCAGGCGTTCGCCGTGCAGGCAGACGTGGCGAAGGAGGACGAAGTGCTCCGGATGTTCGAGCAGGTGGACGCCAGGCTCGGGCGTTTGACGGCCCTGGTCAACAACGCCGGCATCGTGGACCGCGCCCAGCGCGTCGACGAGATGACCCTGGAGCGCCTCAAGCGCATGTTCGACGTCAACCTGCTCGGCAGCTTCTTGTGCGCACGCGAGGCCGTGCGGCGCATGAGCACCAGGCATGGCGGCAAGGGCGGCGCCATCGTCAACGTCTCCAGCGCGGCGGCGCGGCTCGGCGCGGCCGGGCAGTACGTGGACTACGCCGCGGCCAAGGGCGCCATCGACGTGATGACCATCGGCCTGGCCAAGGAGGTCGGCAACGAAGGCATCCGCGTCAACGCGGTGCGGCCCGGCCTGATCGAGACGGACATCCACGCATCCGGCGGCCTGCCCAATCGCGTGCGCGACCTCCAGCATCTGGTGCCGATGCAGCGCGGCGGCTCCGCCGAGGAGGTGGCGCAGGCCATCGTGTGGCTGCTGTCGGCGGAGGCGAGCTACACCACGATGTCGCTGGTGGACGTGTCGGGGGGGCGCTGATGCCGCTGACGATCT